>JBFXEM010000383.1:0-3147 GCA_050180135.1 Solirubrobacterales bacterium
CAGCATCGCCCGCGCCCGGCGCCAGCCCTGCGTATTGACCCGCGCCCCCGCCAGCGCCGCCCAGGCGTGCTGCTCGGGGTAGTCGAGGTTCTCGACCGCGATCCGCCAGATCTCCCGTTCGTGCACCTCCATCCGTTTCTCCTCGACGTCGGAGACGGGGACGATCCGGCGCTCGACCCGGACCTTGCGCCCACGCCCGCGCCGCACCGGCCCAACCACGATCGCGCCGCCACGGTAGACGTCGCGGTCGAGCAGGCTGTGCAGGGTGACGATCGTCTCGTCGTGGGTCGTCGCCGGGTGCACGAAGTCGATCACCAGGCCGGCCTCCTTGCCCGGGGCGCGCCGGGTCACGCGGCCGACCCGCTGCTGGTAGATCCGCCGCGACGCGGTCGGCGCCAGGTGCATGCAGATCGTCGCCCGCGGGCTGTTCCAGCCCTCGGCCAGCAGCATCGCGTTGCAGAGCACGTCGACGCTGCCACGCTCGAAGCCGGCGAGGATTTCGGCCAGCTCGCGCTTCGGCGTCTCCCCGGAAACCGCCTGCGCGTTGATGCCGGCGTTGCGGAACGCTTTGGCGACGTTCTTGGCGTGCTGGACACCGGCCGTGTAGAGGACGCCCGGGACTTTGCGGAAGCGCGAGCGGTAGAGGTCGGCGATCGCGACGTTGAACGGCTCCTGGTCGAGCAGCGCCGCCAGCTCCTCCTGGTCGAAGTCCTGGTCGACCTCGCCTTTGCGCAGCGGCACCTTGGCGATCGTCCGCACCCCCGGGCCGGGCGGGATGCGCAGGCAGCGCAGCGGCGAGATGACGCCGCGGCGGGCGGCCTGGGCGAGGTCGAAGCGCGAGGTCTGGGTCGGGAAGAGGTCGGCGACGTGGCGGGCAATCAAGGCGCCGGTCGCGGTCATGCCGATGTAGACGGGGCCGTCCCAGGCACGGATGCAGGCGCTGGTTTTCTCGCCCAGCGCGGTGTGGGCCTCGTCGCAGATCACGACCGCGTAGGCGTCGGAGACTTTCTTGTGGTTGCGGACGAACCACTGGTAGGTCTCGACCGTGACGGCGCCGTCGGGATCGTCGCGCCCGTCCATCAGCGGCGGGCGCAGGCGCTCCTTGTAGCCGCGGTCGGAGATCTCGCCGATGAACTGGTCGACGAGGTTGCGACGGTGGGTGAGGATGAGGACGCCGCCGGTCTTGGTCGCCTCGATGAAGCCGACCGCGGCGACCGTCTTGCCGGCGCCGGTGGCGTGCTCGAACCAGAAGCGGCGGGCGGCGCCGGGGTCCTCGGGAGCCTCCTCGACGACCTCCTCGTCCTCGTCGGTCGGCTGTTCTTCCCAGTCCTGAGGCTCCTCGTCGGGGGCGAGCTCCTCGTCCTCCTCCTCGTCCTCTTGGTCCTCAGCGCCGTCGGAGCTGGCCTCGGGGACGGGCTCCAGCTCGGTTTCGTCGGTGTCGGGCTCGGCCTCGAGGGCGGGCGCCTCGCCGTCCTCGCCGGCGACGCCGTCGGTGCCGCCGACCTGCTGCTGGGCCATCAGCTCGGCCAGGGTGCCCGAAAGCGCGTCGACCTGGTGCGGGTTCAGTTCGGCGCCGTCGCGAAGCTTGGGCGGTTCGTCGGCGAGCAGCCGCTCGAGCCCGAGCAGCAGCGAGAAGTCCCGGCGCCACTCGATCGAGGGGTACTCGGCGCCGGCGTCGAGCTCGCGCAGCGCCGCGTCGAGGGCGCGCCGGCGCGCGGTTCCGGGCGCCAGGGCCTCGGGGCCCTCGCCGTCGAGCAGGAACGGCTCGCGGGCAAACGAAGCTGCACGCTCGATATCGGCGCTTGAGGGAACTGCCGCTCGCGCGGCAACGTCGCTGGTGTTGGCCATGGAAGGCTTCTGCTGTCTGCCTCCACCGAGCACTAGACGTACGGCTGGAGGCGAGTGAACGAGGCTGCCGGGGATCCGTTATCCCGTCCCCCCGACGTTCTCAAGCTGTCCGCAAACCCGCGGACGGAACGTACGTATTGTAATCAAGGAACGGATGACTAGGCGAACCACCCTCATCTCGGCGCTCGTCGGAGTCGCGCTCGCGGTCCTGGTCGCGAGCGGATGCGGGTCCTCAGCCGAGGACGGATCGGGCTCCAAGCCGCCCGACTACCAGCGCCTCTTGGCCGGGTCCCCGGCGCCGCTGGCGGCGCTGCACGAGCAGGCCAACGAGCTGCTGCCGGGAGGCAACGACGCCTACGAGAAGCGGATCGCGGCGCTGCGTGGCTACCCGGTCGTCACCAACGTCTGGGCCTCCTGGTGTGGCCCCTGCCGGATCGAGTTCCCGGCCCTGCAGAAGCTTTCCGCCCGCTACGGCAAACGCGTCGCCTTCCTCGGCGTCAACGCCGAAGACGACGCCGACGCCGCCAAGACCTTCCTCCGCGAGACCCCCGTTCCCTACCCCAGCTACAGCGACCCCGACGCGGACATCAAAGGCTCGATTGGCGGCATCGGACTCCCCACCACCGCCTTCTACAACGCCGACGGAACCCTCTGCTTCGTCAAACAGGGCCAGTACGCCGACAGCGGCGCCCTCGCGGCCGACGTCCGTCGTTTCGCCCTACGCGAAGAATGCGAAAGCGGATAATCGAACGGTGGAAGCCTTCGTCGTCATCGCCCTGATCGCCTTCGCGCTCCTGATCGCGGAGCTGCTGCTGCCGACCGGCGGCGCCCTGGCGGCGGTCGGCGCGGCCGGTCTCGTCGCCAGTGGCGTCGTCGCGCTCAACTCCGACAGCAGCGCCGCCGACGTCGCCGGGCCGGCCCTGATCACGCTCGGGATCCTCTCCGCGATCACCTTCTTCTTCGTCGCCCGCAAAGTCGTCGAGGCCCACCGCGACATGCCCGTCCGGACCGGGACCGAGGAGCTCGTCGGCTCCGTCGCCGAGGCACGGTCGGCGATCGACAGCGAGGGCCAGGCCTGGCTGGCGGGGACGATGTGGAGCGCCCGCCTGGCCGCCGGCGAGGCGGGCCCGGTGCGGCTGGGGGATAGAGTCAGGGTCGAGGCGGTCGATGGGCTGACGCTCGTGGTCCGCCCGGAGGTCCCCACCGCACAGCAGTCCAGCCAAGGAGGCAGCTGATGGAAGCCGTGCTCGGAGTCATCGTCGTCATCGCCTTCTTCGGGCTGATCGCGGTTGGCCTCTC
>JBFXEM010000384.1:0-3142 GCA_050180135.1 Solirubrobacterales bacterium
GACGACGACCTCTCCCAGCTGCAGGTCGAGCAGGCTGACCTCCTCGCGCAGGACGACCGCCATCAGCAGGTCGAACGGCCCCGCGAAGATGTCGAGATCGAGGTCGAGGTCGAGGTCGGAAACGGCCATCCAGGGCAGCCTAGAGCGGCGGCGGGACGGCGCTCGGTCCGTTTCCGCCCTATTTGGGGCGTTCTAGGCCCGAGCCGGGCCGAAGCCCATGCACTCGCGGACGTCGGCCAGGACCGGGGCGGCGAGCGCCCGCGCCTTCTCGGCGCCGGCGCCGAGCACGGCCTCCAGCGCCGCCTCGTCGGGCCGCAGCTCCGCGTAGCCCTCGCGAACCGGGGACAGCAGCTCGACCACGCCCTCGGCGACCGCCTTCTTGAAGTCGCCGTAGCCGGCGCCCTCGAACTCCGCCTCGATCGCGGCCTGGTCGACTCCGCGGGCGACCGCGAGGACGTCGATCAGGTTCGTGATGCCGGCCTTGTCCTCGCCGCGGACGATCTCGCGGCCGGAGTCGGTGACGGCGCTGCCGAGCTTCTTGCGGATCGCCGCCGGCTCGTCGAGCACGTAGACGGTGCCGGCCTCGCTGGCGTTGGAGGTCGACATCTTGCGGTCGGGCTCCTGCAGGTCCATGATCCGGGCGCCGACCTCGGGGATCAGCAGCTCCGGCACGACCAGGGTCTCGCCGAAGCGCTCGTTGAAGCGGCGAGCGATCTCCCGCATCAGCTCGACGTGCTGGCGCTGGTCGTCGCCGACCGGGACCTCGGTGGCGCGGTAGGCGAGCACGTCGGCGGCCATCAGCACCGGGTAGTAGAAGAGCGCCGCCGAGACCAGCTCGCGCTGGCGCGCCGACTTGTCCTTGAACTGGTGCATGCGGTTGAGGTCGCCGTGCGAGGTGACGGCGGAGAGCAGCCAGGTCAGCTCGGTGTGCTCGCGCACGTCGGACTGGCGGAAGAGGATGCAGCGGTCGGGGTCGAGCCCGGCGGCCAGCAGGATCGCGGTCGTGTCGTAGACGCGCTCGCGCAGCTCCTCGGGGTCGTAGGCGACCGAGATCGCGTGCAGGTCGACGATGCAGAAGATCGACGGCTCGCCCCGCTCCTGGCCCTCGACGTACTGGCGGATCGCGCCGATGAAGTTGCCGAGGTGCTTGCGGCCGGTCGGCTGGATGCCGGAGAAGATGATCGGGGCGCTCATGCCTTCAGCCTATTTAGGCGGGGACCTCTGGCGGGGCCTCGCCCGTATACGGGACATGAAGACGAAGCTGGCAGCGCTCCTGGCGCTCGCGATCCTGGGATGCGGCGCGACCGCGGAGCCCGCAGTGGCGAAGGGAATCGGCTCGGCGATCTCGCCGCAGGGGATCTACCGCGAGGGTTCGCCGTTCCGCTACCTCACCCTCTCCCCCGGGTTCCCCGACAAGCTGACCGTGGTGGCGCGGATCAACCGCCGCGGCGGCAAAGTGGGGCGCTGGTGGTACCTGCCCGGCGGCTACTACGTGCCGGCCTCCGCCCTCGACGGGACGGCGACCGGCCTCGCCGCCGACGGCCGCACTCTGATCCTCACCAAGCACGAAGCGGTTCCGTACACGGCACCGCCGCGAACGACGCTGGCGATCATGGAGACCGACCGACCGCGCAGGCCGACTCCCGGCCATCCGCGCCACCCCTTCGTCCACTTCGCTCACCTGAAGGGCGAATGGGCGCTGCTCGCGGTCTCGCCCGACGGCAGGTACGCCTACCTCAGTCGCTACCGGATCGGGGTCGAACGAATCGGCCCCCACCTCTTCCGCCCGCTTCATCCCGGCGACAACCTCGAAGTGCGCGCGCTCGACACCGCCAGCGGCGAGCTGCTGCCGGGACGGGTCCGCGACCGCGACGGCAACCAGGCGTTGCTGGACGGCATCCCCTACGCGCAGGTTGGCGACCGTGCCGGGCGCTGGACCTACACCCTCTTCCTCGGAGACAAGCGGCAGCCGTACGTCTACGCGCTCGACGCCATCCACGGCAGCGGCACCCGCATCGCGCTGCCGCATCTGGCGGGCCTGCGCGAACCGTATTCGCTGCATCTGCGGCTCGCCGAGGACGAACGCGAGCTGAAGCTGAGCCGGCGCCGGGTCCGCGACGGGCATTCGCGGGAACGGACCGTCGCCACGATCGAGACCGCCAGCCTCGCCGTGCACAGGCCGCAGCCGCGGGCCACCGCCTCGGTGCGGCCGGTGCTCGCGCGCGAGCTCGGCAAGCGGCTGGTCAGCCTGATCCTCCCCGGCGCCCAGGACAAGCCGGCCCCCCGTTACGGGCTCTGGGACAAGGTGATCGGCCGCTCGGCCGGGGGCCGTGAGATCCACCTGATCGAAACCGGCAACCTCGCGCTGCCCGGCAGATTGCTTGTCTTCGGTTGCATCCACGGAACCGAGTGCGCCGGCCGCGTTCTGCGCCCGCTCGGCAGCGGTGGCTGCCCCGATCCCCACTCGAAGATCTTCATCGTCCCCAACCTCGACCCCGACGGAACCGCGACCGAGACGCGACTGAACGGGCGCGGAGTCGACCTCAACCGCAACTTCGCGAGCGGGTGGCGGCCGCGCGGGGAGCGCGGCGACGCCGAATACCCGGGGCCGGAGCCGCTCTCCGAGCCGGAGTCACGGCTGGCGGCGCGGATCGTCGCCGAGCTGAAGCCGAAGGTCACGGTCTGGTTCCACGAGCACCGCGGCGCCGGTGCCTACGTCCGCGCCTGGGGACAGAGCGCGCCCGCCGGCCGCGAGTTCGCGGCGCGGGCGGGAATCCGCTTCCGGTTGCTGCCCTGGCTGGCGGGCACGGCGCCGAACTGGCAGAACCACCGCTTCCCCGGCACCGCGTCGTTCGTCGTCGAGCTGCCGGCGGGGGGTCTGCGGGAAGGCCTGAAGCGGCGCCTGGAGCACGCGTTGCTGCGAACCGGCCGCGAGGTCGGCGAAGATTGAGATGTCCGGCGGAAGAGGTGAGGCTTGGGAGCTGAGAGCGGCACGGTGCAGGGAACGGAGTGGCCAGGCCCGCTCCCGGCGCGCCGGGAGCGGCGGCTTGTGCGCGAGGCCCAACGCGGGTCCGGCGCCGCCCTGGCCGAGCTCTACTCGGCGCACTGGCGTCGCGCCCACCGCGCCGCCTTCCTCATCGTC
>JBFXEM010000385.1:0-3127 GCA_050180135.1 Solirubrobacterales bacterium
TGCTCGCATGCCTTGTGCTTGTTGGCGACGTAGATCTCCGAAGCCGGGTCCTCGCCGACGATCACCGTCGCCAGGGTCGGCGTGCGGCCGGCCTCCTCGACGTAGGCGGCGACGTCGACCCTGACCCGCTCGCGGACCGCGGCCGAGACGGCCTTGCCGTCGATGATTCGGGCCGCCACGGCTAGCGCCTCCGGATCGGGGCGTAGTCGGCCATCAGCTTGCGCTCGGTTCCGTCGTCGCGGAAGCGCACGACCACGACGCCGCCCGGCTCGACGGCGGTGACGACGCCGTCGCCGAAGCTGGCGTGGACGACGTCGTCGCCGACCCCCATCGCCAGTGCCGGGCCCGGGTCGACCGGTTGCGCCGCGCCGGGCACGACAGCCGGCGCGTCCCAGGTCATGCCGCCGGAGGCGAGGGTCGCGTGGCGCTCGGTCAGCTCGATTGGCAGCTCGTCGATGAAGCGCGAGGGCATGTTGCGCTCAGCCCGCCCGAACAGCCGCCGCTCCCGCGCCCAGGTCATGTAGAGGCGCTGGCGGGCGCGGGTGATGGCGACGTAGCAGAGGCGCCGCTCCTCTTCCTCGCCCCCCTCTTCCAGGGCCCGCATGTGCGGGAAGGAGCCGTCCTCGCAGCCGACCACGAAGACGGTGTCGTACTCCAGGCCCTTGGCGTTGTGGACGGTCATCAGCGTCACCAGCTCCTGCTTGTCTTCGATCGAGTCCTGGTCGGAGAGCAGCGAGATCTGCTGCAGGAACTCCTCCAGCGCCGGCGTCTCGCTCTCGCCCTCGAGCTCGCGGTTGCGGTCGAACTCGGCCGCCGCCTCGCTGAAGGCTTCGAGGTTCTCGATCCGGCCCTCGGCCTCGACCGTGCGCTCGGCTTCCAGCGCTTCCAGATAGCCGCTCTCGCTGAGCAGCGCCTGCAGGATCTCGGCGACCGGCTGGCCGGCGTCGACGCGACCGCGCAGCAGATCCATCGTCTCGTGGAAGCGGCCGACCGACTTGATCGCCGCCGCACTCAGCCCCGGGACCTCCTCGGCCCGTTCCATCACCCCCCAGATCGTCAGCCCGGCCGTGTTCGCGTAAGACGCGAGGCGGCCCTGGCTGGTGTCGCCGATCCCGCGGCGCGGCGAGTTGACGATGCGCCCGAAGGAGACCTGGTCGGAGGGGTTGAGCAGGAGGTTGAGGTAGGCGACCGCGTCCTTGACCTCGGCGCGGTCGTAGAACTTGGTCCCCCCGATCACCTGGTAGGGCAGCTCGAAGCGGACCAGCGTGTCCTCCAGCACCCGGCTCATCGCGTTGGTCCGGTAGAAGACCGCGACGTCGGAGCGGGCCACCCCGTGCTCCTCACCCAGGCGCTCGATCTCCGCCGCCACCCAGCGCGCCTCCTCGTGGTCGTCGCCGAGCTCGGAGAGCCTCACCGGCTCGCCCCCCTCGACCTCGGTCCAGAGCCGCTTCGGCCGCCGCTCGCGGTTGCGCTCGACGACAGCGTTGGCGGCCGAGAGGATCGTCTGGGTCGAGCGGTAGTTCTGCTCGAGCTTGACCACGGCCGCCTCGGGGAAGTCGTGCTCGAAGTCGAGGATGTTGCGGATGTCGGCATGGCGAAAGCCGTAGATCGACTGGTCCTCGTCGCCGACCACCATCAGGTTCCCGTGCTCGGCCGAGAGCAGCTGCAGCAGCCTGTACTGGGCGTGGTTGGTGTCCTGGTACTCGTCGACGAGAACGTGGCGGAAGGTGCGGCGCCAGCGCTCGCGCACCTCGGGGAACAGCTCCAGGGCGTTGACCGTGCGCACGAGCAGGTCGTCGAAGTCCATCGCGTTGGCTTCCAGCATCCGTTTCTCGTAGAGCGGGAAGGCTTCGGCGACCACTTCCTCGAAGGGGCCGGCGGCCGTTTCCGCGTACATGTCGGCGTCGATCAGCTGGTTCTTGGCGCCGGAGATCTTCGAGTGGACGGCCCGCGGCGGATACCGTTTCGGGTCGACCCCGAGCTCGCGCATCGCCCTTTTGAGCATCCGCTGAGAGTCGGCCTGGTCATAGATCGTGAAGCTGCGCGAGTAGCCGAGCTTCTCGGCGTCGGCGCGCAGCATCCGCGCGCAGGCGGAGTGGAAGGTGGTCACCCACATCGCCCGCACCGAGCGGCCGACCAGCTCGCCGACGCGCTCGCGCATCTCCGCCGCCGCCTTGTTGGTGAAGGTGATCGCGAGGATCTCCCCCGGACGAGCGGCCCCGGTCGCGAGCAGGTAGGCGATCCGGTGGGTCAGGACCCGGGTCTTGCCCGATCCCGCCCCGGCCAGCACCAGCAGCGCCCCTTCGGTGTGTTCGACCGCCTCCCGCTGAGGCGGGTTGAGGCCCGCCAGCAGACGCTCGACACGGTCAGCGCCGGGCTCGGTCGGGGCTCCGCCTCCATGCGCCGCGTCGCCCTCCGGTGGCATCTCGAACTCGGACTGAAGCATCGCTTCGAGAATAGAGAGGAGGGCGGCTGGCGCCTCCGTTGTTCCTTTGCCGTCCTATTCTCGGCAAAGGAACAACGGAGCTGGCTCAGCCGCCGGCCGGGGAGCGGCCGGTGCGGGGGCTGATCTCAGCAGCCTGCTCTCCTGGGGCGCGCTCGTTGCCGTCGATCTCGGCCAACCGGCGCTCGATCTCGGCGAGGCGGCCGGAGAGGCCCTTGATCGCCTCGGCGATCGGGTCCGGCAGGTGGATCCAGTCGGCGTCAGGACCCTCGACGCGCTTGCCTTCGACCCGCACCGGGTGCCCGGGGTTGCCGACCACCGTGGCCCCCGGCGGCACGTCCTCGACGACGACGGTGTTGGCGCCGACCTTGGCGTTGTCCCCAACCACGATCGGCCCCAGCAGCTTGGCACCGGAGCCGACGGTGACGTTGTCCCCGAGTGTCGGGTGGCGCTTGCCGCGCTGAAAGCCGGTGCCACCCAGCGTCACCCCCTGGTAGAGCGTGACCCGGTCTCCGATCACGGCGGTCTCGCCGATCACGACGCCGGCCCCGTGGTCGACGAAGAACTCGCTGCCGATCCTCGCCGCGGGGTGGATCTCGACCCCGGTCACAGCCCGCGCCATGTAGGCGATGATCCGCGGCAGCACCGGCACTCCCGCCTCCAGCAGCGCGTGGGCGGCGCGGT
>JBFXEM010000386.1:0-3121 GCA_050180135.1 Solirubrobacterales bacterium
TGGAGGTCCTGGGCCTGCTTCTCGTCGACCTGCTGCTCGGATTTCTCGATCAGGCTGAGGACGTCGCCCATGCCGAGGATGCGCTGGGCCATGCGGTCGGGGTGGAACTTGTCGAAGTCCTCGATTTTCTCCCCGGTCGAGGCGAAGAGGATCGGCTTGCCGGTCACCGCTTTGACCGAGAGCGCGGCGCCGCCGCGGGCGTCGCCGTCGAGCTTGGTCATCACGACGCCGTCGAACTCGGCCGCCTCGGCGAACGATTCGGCGACCCCGACCGCGTCCTGCCCGGTCATCGCGTCAACCACGAGGAGGACGTCGTGCGGCTTGGTCTTCTTGCGGATCCGCGAGAGCTCGCCCATCAGGTCCTGGTCGATGTGCAGGCGCCCGGCGGTGTCGACGATCAGCACGTCACGGCGCTCCTCGCGAGCGCGATCGAGCGCCCAGGCGGCGATGTCGACCGGGTCGGCGTCGGTGCCCTGCTGGTAGACGTGGGCGCCGGCGCGCTCCCCCATCGTCACCAGCTGGTCGACCGCGGCCGGGCGGTAGACGTCGCAGGCGGCAAGCGCGACGTCCTTGTTCTGCTTGCCGAAGAACTGGGCGAGCTTGGCGCAGGCAGTCGTCTTGCCGGAGCCCTGCAGGCCGGCCATCAGGATCACGGTCGGTCCGCTGGCGGCCATCGCCAGCTCGCTGCCGGTCCCCCCCATCAGCGCCGCCAGCTCCTCGTTGACGATCTTCACCACCTGCTGGCCGGGATCGAGGCTGTTGAGCACGTCGGCGCCCAGGCAGCGCTCCTTCAGCGTCTTCGTGAACGATTTGACGACTTTGAAGTTGACGTCCGCCTCGAGCAGGGCGAGGCGGATCTCGCGCATCGCCGCGTCGACGTCGGATTCGCTCAGTTTCCCGCGCGAGCGAACGTCGGAGAGCGTCGACTGCAGACGGTCAGAAAGCTGGTCGAACATCGAACCAGCTTAACCGCGCGGGCCGGCTTACTCCGCCAGCAGGGCGGCGGCGTACTCGGCGGGGTCGAAGGGGCGCAGATCCTCGAGGGTCTCGCCGACGCCGATCAGTTTGACCGGGATGCCGAGATCGCCGGCGATCGCCAGGGCGATGCCGCCCTTGGCGGTGCCGTCGAGCTTGGTCAGGACGACCCCGTCGATGTCGACCGCTTCGGAGAAGACCTTGGCCTGGCGCAGGCCGTTCTGGCCGGTGGTGGCGTCGATCGAGATCAGCGTCTCGTGCGGGGCGTCGGGGATCTGCTTGGCGATCACCCGCCGCACCTTCGCCAGCTCGTCCATCAGGTTGCCCTGCGTGTGGAGGCGGCCGGCGGTGTCGACGATGACGACGTCGGCACCGCGGGCACGGGCGGCGGAGATCGCGTCGTAGGCGACGGCGCCGGGGTCGGCGCCGGATTCGCCGCGGACCAGTTCGGCGCCGGCGCGGTCGGCCCACTCGGCCAGCTGCTCGGCGGCCGCAGCGCGGTAGGTGTCGCCCGCGGCGAGCACGACGGAGAGGCCCATCTCCTTGCTCAGGTGCCAGGCGATCTTGCCGATCGTCGTCGTCTTGCCGGTGCCGTTGACGCCGACCATCATCAGTACCGCCGGCTCGGCGCTGAGATCGATCGGGGCGCGGCCGCCGGAGGCGACCTCGGCGAGGATCTCGATCAGGCGGTCGCGGACGGCGACGCCGTCGGCCGGGACGGTGCCGGCCTCGACCTCGTGCTCGAGCCGTTCGACCACGGCGGCGGTGGTCGGGGCGCCGGCGTCGGCGAGGATCAGCGCCTCCTCCAGCGCCTCCCAGGTCTCGTCGTCGATGCGGTCGAAGAGGCTGGCGCCGATCTCCTCCTGCAGCGCCTGGCGGCTTTTCGAGAGGCTCTCGCGCAAGCGCCTGAAGACGCCTCGGCGCTGCTCGGGCTCGGGCTCAGCCGTCGCCGAGGCGTTCCCGGTCGCGCGCGAACCGAGGTCGAACATCTCCTGCCAGGTCGTTGCCATCGGCCGGAGAGGCTACTCGGGCGGGCGCGAGGAGCTCAGCCAGGGAATCGCCGAGGTGGCCGACGATCCGCTCGGCATCGGGCAGCGAGCCCGGGTCGGCCAGCAAACCGAAGCCGACCCGCCCGTTGTAGCTGAGGATCGCGATCGCCAAGGCATGGTTGCGGGCAAGGAACCCGACCGGGTAGATCCCGGTCAGCTCGCGGCCGAGCACGAAGAACGGGACCTGCGGTCCCGGGAAGTTCGTCACCAGCAGGTTGAAGAGCCGGGTCGAGAAGTTGATCGCGGCGGTCGGGCCCAGCAGGACCGGCGGCGCGAAGTCTCGGAACCAGTCGTTGAGGCCCCAGATCGCTTCGGCGCCGAGCGGTTGCTTGGAGGCCTTCAGCGCGTCCATCGCGGCGGAGATCACCCGCAGGCGCTCGAGCGGGTCGGCGATCCCGACCGGCAGCGGCCCCCGCATCGCGGTCAGCTTGTTGCCGAGCTCGCCGTGCTCGTCTTCGGTGCGGATCGAGACCGGGACAAGGGCCTTCAGCTCGACCCCGTCGACGGCGACGTCGCGCTCGGCCAGCCAGCGCCGCAGGGCGCCGGCGACAACCGCCAGCGAAACGTCGTTGACGGTGCCGCCGAAGGCGTTCTTGACCCGCTTGAGGTCGGCCAGCTCGAACTCGGCCCAGGCGAAGCTGCGCCGGGCGCCGATCGCGGTGTTGATCGGAACCTCGGGGGCGGGGCGGGCGAGGTTCCAGGTCACCTCCCAGAGCCCGGCCAGCCCGTCGGCGGCGCGGCGGCGGGCGCGGCCGGGGTCCTCGAAAGCGCGGCGCAACCAGCGGGCAAGCCGCCCCAGGGTGGCGGCGATGCCGGCGCCCGCGTGGCCGACCAGGGCCGCGTTCGAAGGCGGGCGGGCCGGCGTCCACGGCTGTTCGTCGCGGGCCGGCTCGCGCTTGGGCTCGACGTCGAACAGCAGCATCCCGATGTCGACCGCGGAGATCCCGTCGGCCATCGCGTGGTGGGTCTTGTAGACGATCGCGAAGCGCTCCGCGTCGAAGCCCTCGACGACGATCAGCTCCCAGAGCGGCTTGCGGCGGTCCAGCGGCGGCGCCAAGAGCTCTCCGACGAGTTCGCGGAACTGGGAATCGGATCCG
>JBFXEM010000387.1:0-3109 GCA_050180135.1 Solirubrobacterales bacterium
GGGCTTGATGTCACGGTGGACGACGCCACGCGAGTGGGCGTGGTCGAGCGCCTCGCAGAGGTCGGCGCCGATCTCGCCGATCTCGCGGTCGGAGAGCTCACCGTTGGCGGCGAGCCGGGCCAGCGTGGAGCCCTCGACCAGCTCCGTGACCAGGAGCGCGTTGCCGTCCTCCTCGCCGAGCTCGTAAAGCGTGACGATGCCGGGATGGTTGAGCCGCGCCGCCGCTTGCGCCTCCCGCAGGACGCGCCGGCCGGCCTCGCCGCGCTGCTCGATCGCCTTGACCGCGACCGGGCGCTCGAGGCGGCCGTCCCAGGCCTCGTAGACGACGCCGAAGCCGCCGCTGCCGATGCGGCGCTCGATCAGAAAGCGGTTGAGCACCAGTGAGCCGACCAAAGCTCTTTGCATTTCGCTGTCGGCGTGGCCTCTCCTGCGCCTGGGCGCAGGATCCCAGCGTGGGAAAAAGCCACCGTTTGCGGCCTCTCTTGACGACCCGACCCCGCCAGGCTTCATACTCTCGGCCCAGCAACCAGCCTGGAGAGCGCTTTCTTGGAGGATTCAGCTTCACGGGCGCCGCGGCGACGCGAGCGGCCCAAACGACGTCCCGAACGCCAGCAGATCATGCTGCGGCGCGGCCTCGCGCTGGGCGGCGGCCTGATCGTGCTGATCCTGATCGTGCTCGGGGTCAAGGGCTGCCTCGACGCCCGTGCCAACCGCGAGCTCAGCGACTACGCCCGCAACGTGACCCAGATCGTCGACGAGACGGCGCAGACGAGCAAAACCTTCTTCGGCAAGCTCGAAGACCCGGGCAGCCTCACCGTCACCGACTTCGTCGAGCAGGTCAACGCCGACCGCAGCGCCATGGACAGCTACGCCTCGCGGGTCGACAGCCTCGGTGCCCCCGGCGACATGGGCAACGCCCAGAGCACGCTGGAGCTGGTCTACGAGCTGCGGGCCGGGGCGATGAACGAGATCGCCGACAAGATGAGCACCGCCCTCGGCGACGCCGGCTCGGCCAAAGCGACCGCGGGCATCGCCAACCAGATGCAGAAGCTGCTGGCCGCCGACGTGCTCTACGAATCGATCGTGCGCCCGGAAATCGACGGGGTCCTCGCCGATAACGGGATCGAGGGCGACGACGTTCCCAAGAGCACCTACCTGCCGGACACGAAGTGGCTCGACGACGCTGAAGTCGCCGCCGCGCTCGGCAGCGTCAGCGGCTCCTCCGGGGGCGAAGCGGAAACGCCCGGCATCCACGGGCTCGGGCTGATCTCGGTCAGCGTCAACGGCTCCGAACTGGCCGAAGGCGTTCCGGTCACGGTCGGCGGCGAAGAAGGGGTCGAAGTCGAAGTCCAGGTCCAGAACCAGGGCGAATCGGCCGAGAACGGCGTCTCCGTTTCCGTCACCTTCGACGGCAACACGCTGCAGGGCGACATCCCCAGCATCGAAGCGGGCGAAATCGCCACCGCCTCGATCCCGCTGACGCCGACGCCGAAAGGCGAAGTGACGCTGGACGTCAAAGTCGACGCGGTGCCCGGCGAGAAAGTCACCGACAACAACGAAGCCAGCTACACGCTCGTCGTCGAATAGGGGCGGCGGGTGCGGATCGCCTACCTCGGACCGGCGGGAACCTTCACCGAGGACGCGCTCGGCGAGGCGGTCGGAGCGACCGAGTTCGAGCCGCTGCGCACGGCGACGATCCCCGACGCGATCCTCGCGGTGGAGCGCGGCGAGGCCGACCGCGCCCTGGTCCCGTTCGAGAACTCGATCGAGGGCTCGGTGCGCCCGACTCTCGATGCGCTCGCCTTCGAGACCGACGCGGTGACGATCGTCGGCGAGCACGACTACCGGGTCCGGGTCCACCTGATCGCCCGCGAGGGGGTCGGGGTCGGCGACGTCGAGGCGGTGCTCTCGCACCCGCAGCCGCTGGCTCAGTGCGCGCACTTCCTGCGCGAGGCCCTGCCCGGAATCGAACTGCGCAGCGTCAGCAGCACCGCGGCGGCGGTGCGGATGGTCAGCGAGAGCTCGCGACCCTGGGCGGCGCTCGGGGCGCGCGCCGCCGCCGGCCTCTACGGCTGCGCCCTGCTGCGCGAGGGCGTCGAGGACGAGAGCGACAACGTCACCCGCTTCGTCTGGATCGCCCCGGCCGGGACCGAGCCCGCCGGCGTCGGACCCTGGAAGACCTCGCTCGTCTTCTCCGAGCTCGGCGAGGATCATCCGGGCGCCCTGGTCGAGGCGCTGGCCGTCTTCTCCTCGCGGGGCATCAACCTGACCCGGATCGAGTCGCGACCGATGCGCCAGGGGCTCGGCCGCTACATGTTCTTCTGCGACCTCGAGGGCAAGCTCGACGACGAGCTGGTCGCGGCGGCGATCGCGGAGCTGCGGACGCAGGCCGAATCGGTCCGCGTGCTCGGCTCCTACCCAGTCTCAGCCTGAGCCCCTCCCCCGCGTGCGGGGCCGAATTCTCGACCCCGCCCCGCGCCACCCCTACAATCCTGGGCACCATGGCACGCGTCTTGGTCCTCAATGCGACGTATGAGCCGATCAACGTCTGCACGCTGCGACGCGCCGCCGTGTTGCTGCTGAAGGAGAAGGCCGAGCTGCTCGAGCGGCGCGAGGGCGCCCTGCACTCCGAGCACATGGCGCTCGAGCGCCCCGACGTGATCCGCCTCGTCAACTACGTGCGAATCCCGCGCGAGGCCCACCGCCGCAAGATCACCCGCCGCGCCGTGCTCGCCCGCGACTCCTGGACCTGCCAGTACTGCGGCTCGACCAAGTCCGGCCTCACCGTCGACCACGTGATCCCCCGCTCCCGCGGCGGCAAGTCAGTCTGGGAGAACATCGTCGCCGCCTGCGCCTCCTGCAACCGCCGCAAGGGCAACCGCCTCCCCCGCGAGATCCACATGCACCCCAAACAGGAGCCGAAGGCGCCGGAACCGACCGTCTTCATCCAGGTGGCGAGCCCAAAGATCCCCAGCGCCTGGCAGCAGTACTTACCTCAAGCGGCGTAGGAAGCGGGGCCCGTTCACCTTGGGGTGGTGGGGTATGTCACGCGTGCGTTTGGCACCGGCAGAGCCGGTGCAATCGAGCGGCCCTGCGGGCCAGATACATG
>JBFXEM010000388.1:0-3101 GCA_050180135.1 Solirubrobacterales bacterium
GGCAGCAATGCCGCACGCCACCAGGCTCCTGATGCGCTGTTTCCTCCGCTCCGCCACGGGCTCTCTCGGCTTCCTCGCCACACTGGGGCGCTCGGTGGTCCGTTCCGAAGCTAGTCCCACGGTCCGAGGCGGTCAAGCCCTGCCATCGGTTTGTTCGTTGGCTGGGCCTAGCTGCCCCAGCCGTCGAACGGAGCCCGCGAGCCGGCGAGGTCAAACCAATACTCCCTGAAGAGGTTGCAGATGCCTTCCTCGTCGAGATGGGCGATCAGGCAGCCGGCAATCGACGCGTCATCGGCTGCAACGACCCAGAACTCGGCCATCACCCGGTTCCCATCGAAGAGAGCGGTTCCCATTCGAACCTCTACTGAGCCTTGTGCTTCCTTCTCCTTTTCGAGGTAGCGCCTAAGCGAAGGAAGGCCTTCGACTATTTCGTCCGGGTGCGCGACGTAGGTAACGCCCTCGCCGAACAGAGCGAGGAAGCCGTCGATGTCCCAGCTCTGCCAAGTCTCGCCGTAGCGCTCGACGAATCGTTCGGCGTTGGAAGCGACATCTTTCTTCACGACGGCGATTGTCCCACCGGGCTTCCCTGCCGGGCACGTCCGCTCTCAAGGCGAGCTGATCCCGGCCAGCTCCTCCAGCGCCTCGATGCCCGAGGCGGCTGCGGCGCTGAATCGCTCGGTTGCGATCGCCAGGTCGCCGACGATGGGCGTTCCTGGCGGTACGCGGGACGGATTCAGGGGGACAGTGTTCGCCCACTCCTTGATGTCCGGCTCGGCGCTGTAGGCGAGTGCCGAGCGCCCGCCCAGGAACTGCATCAGGGCCCAGTCCGTGGGCGTGTCGGAGAGGGGGGAAGGGGGACAGATTCGGTTCTTCTCCTCGTCGTCGTCTCGGGTTGCCTCGACGTAGCCGATCAACGCTGCGGCGAAGCACGGGAAACCCGCTCGGACCGGCTGAATCGTGATCGAACGCTTTCCCCAGATCGGCACCAGTGGGGTGTATTGAAGGCCGGCTGCGGCGCAGTGGATCACCGCCGCCTGGCTGTCGATCCTGACTTCGCCCTCGTTCAGCTCGATCCGCCCCGGCTCGACGGCACGAATATGTCCCAGCCGCACAACTCGCTCGATCTCGCGCAGGAGGTCGAGCTCCCACTGGCCGAGCGTCGGCGTCTTCGCCATCGTCGGCATCACCGAGCGGTCGATACGGAGCATCACCTCCGCGGCCTCCATGCGCAGGAAGAGATCGTCCGGGGTGGCTGCCTCCCACGCAGCCTCCATGACATCGGCCGCCATCCCGATGAACACCGCCGGGTCGGGCTGGACGACCGCGCGGTTCAGCATCCACGGCTCGCGGGGGCGAATCCAGCAGATCGAATCGGGGTCGACTCCGTTCGTGAGCAGCCACACGCAGGCGTCGGTGGCCGTCTTGCCCGAGCCCACGATCACGAACTCTCGTGGCGCCGTCTCTAGCTTCGGCAGCCCGTTGACCGGCAGGATGTGGACCCCGTCGGCGGTCCGGAACGGCGGCGCGGTGGTCGCCGGGATCTCGGGGGCAAGGTAGCGCGCGTCGACGATCCGGCACTCCCGTCCGACCTCGTGGCGCTCTCCGGAGAGGCGCGATACGAACGAGCCGTCACCGAGGTACTCGCAGCTCGGATAGAACTGCACGCGACCGGAGGGCACGAGTCGCTGGCTCAGCACCTGCTCGTAGTAGGCGCAGATTTCCGGTGCAGTGGCCCGTTCGTGCAGGCCGGCCTCGGGGCCTTCGCGCTGGATTGCTCCTGACCCCAGCAGCGTTGAGGCGACGCCGTAGAACGAGGAGGCCTGATGCAACCGCACGAAGGGATAAGCATCCAGCCAGTGGCCGCCCGGGCCGTGTCGCCGATCGACCAGAGCGACCCTGACGTCGGCGTGCTCGGTGACGGCATCGGCAAATGCCATGCCGGAGGCGCCGCCCCCGACCACCAGATAGTCCACTTCGAGCGCGCTTGGCATCGCGGTCATTCAACCGCCTGTGACGAAGTCGCGCCCGGCAATTTGCATGCTCGGATCCCTCCAAACTCGTTACCGGGGGCGCGCAGACGCGTCCCTCTTCGGGTTCCTGCGATTTCGACGCTGCATGCCTCGGAAGGCTTGCCGTGGCAAGGACTCCGCGAATAGGATCGCGATCTCCCAGCGAAAGGAACGCGATGGACCTCTCAGGCACCACGCGGCGCGCTTACGACCTGATCAACGCGGGTGACATCGACGGCTTCGGCGAATTGCTGGCCGACGACTTCGTCGAGCACGAGGAGACCCCCGGCCTGGCTCCGACGAAGGAGGGGGTGATCGAGTTCTTCCGAATGTACAGGGCCGCGTTCCCCGATCTGCAGATGCGGGTCGAGGAGGTCCTCGTCAGCGGCGAGAAGAGCGTGATCCGGGCCACGGCGACCGGCACCCACGACGGCGATTTGATGGGGATGCCGGCGACCGGCAGGAGCGTCGAGGTGAAGCTGATCGACATCATGGCCTTCGACGACGAGGGGATGATTCGCGAGCACTGGGGCCTGGTCGACATGCTCACGATGATGCAGCAGCTCGGAGCGATCCCAGAGGCGCCAGCCTAGGTTGGCTCGGCTCCCCGCGCTTGGATTACCGTCGACTTCAGTATGCAATTGCCGCCGTGGCTTCTTATTGGGTAGCCGCGGAGGTCGGAGAAAGGATTCGACACCATGGAAACCTTGCTGGCGTTTCACGAGGTGGACGATGTGGACCACTGGCTTTCGTCGCCCAAAAGGGATGAGTTCCTGGAGCCGCTCGGAGGCACCGTGCGCACCTTCAAGGACCCGGGGGGATCGAATCGGGTCGGTCTGATCTTCGAGGTTCCCAGTAGGGCCGCCCTGGAAGAGGCGCTTCAGACAGAGGCCGCGGCGGAGGCAATGAAATTCGACGGCGTTCGGCCCGAGACGATCCTGATGCTCGTCGAGGGTTGATTGTCCGCTCGCAAGAAAGTGCCAACGTCAACGCCCATCTCGGGGCGCTGCGACCGCTCGGAACGCATCTGGGCCGGTGCCCTTGAGTGAGGAGCGCCGCCAGATGGGTTAAGGGGGCTGCTGCTCGTCGCCT
>JBFXEM010000389.1:0-3100 GCA_050180135.1 Solirubrobacterales bacterium
AACTCGCAGGAGCTCGGCAGGGTCGAGGACTTGCAGAGCGGATCGTCGCCGATCAGCGCGACCGCGCCCCCGAGGTGGGCGGTGCCGCTCACGTTGCCGTGGCGGATCGCGTCGGCGGCGCGGTCGAGCCCCGGAGCCTTGCCGTACCAGAAGCCCACCACCCCGTCCAGGTTGCGGTCCGGCAGCGATTCGACGAGCTGGGTGCCGGCGACTGCCGTCGCCGCCAGCTCCTCGTTTACGCCGGGCTGGAAGACGACGCCGGCCGGCTCGAGGAAGCGGCGGGACCTGACGATCTCCCGGTCCAACCCGCCCAGCGGCGAGCCCGGATAGCCGCTGACGAAGACGCCCGTGTCCAGGTCTCGATCCCGGTCGAGCCGGCGCTGCTCGAGGAACATCCGGACCAACGCCTGGATGCCGCCCAGCATCACCGGCCCGGCGCTCTCCGTATAGCGATCGTCGAGGTCGATCTCGCGCATGGAGTAGTAATCGCACCGGAAGCCCCAGAACGCAAGGGGAAATCCACCCCGCGTACCCGGGATTAGCGGTTCTCTGTCAGAATCGCCCTTTCTATAGTGAATTTCACTAAGGGAGCCCTGCGATGGCCCAGCTCGATGCCGACGCGACCGACGTCAAGATCCTTTCCGTCCTCCAGGACGACGGCCGCATGTCGATCGTCGACGTCGCCAAGGCGGTCGCACTTTCGCCGACCGCGGTGACGCGGCGCATCCAGCGCCTCGAGGAGGAGGGCGTCATCAGGGGCTACTCGGCAAGGGTCGACTACGGACTTCTCGGCTGGGAGATGGCCGCCTTCGTCGAGGTTCGCTTCACCGGCACGACCAGCGCCGACGACATGGATCGGTTGGCAACCACGTTGCCGGAGGCGAGCGCCGCCTACACCACGGCGGGACACCAGGACGTCCTGATGCTCGTCCGCGCGACCGGCGTCGGACACCTTCGCGACGTGATCAACCGCCTGCGGATGACGGCAGGGGTGATCGGCACCCGAACCCACGTGATCCTCGAATCGAATGAGAACGAAGGCTGGCGCCCACCCGACGGCGGGAGCTAGCCGGGCGCTCAGAAGACGATTACGCACCGGCCCCTGAGGCCGCCGGCGTCCATCTTTTCCTGAGCGGCGGCGACCTGCTCGGGCGGATAGGTGGAATCGACGCGCAGCTGCAGCTGGTCGGTGGCGGCCAATCGGCTCAGGTCCTCCAGCCAGTCGGAGCGCTCCAGCGCGACCGCAACCGAGATTCCGGTCACCTCGATGCCCCGCACGTCGGCCTCCGGCACCCAGCCGCGCACGGTGACCATGGCGCCGCCGTCCCGCACCGCGCCCAGCGCGGCTGCGTTCAGCTGAGCGGTGTCGAAGACGCCGTCGGCGCCGTCTGGCGCGACCTCGCGGATCGCGGCGGCGAAGTCCTCGCTGCGCGGCACCACGACGTCGGCGCCGTACGAACGGACGAGCTCCTCGTCCTCGGGCTTCGCATCCGCGATCACCCGCAGGCCGAACCGCGTCTTGGCAAGCGCGATCGCGTAGCGGGCCAGCAGCCCGGCCCCACCACCGACGGCGACGGTCTCGCCGGCCGAGAGGTCCAGCGTCTCGAGGCCGACGCGCGCCGTCAGGCCGTTCATCGGCAGGGTCGAGGCCTGCTCCAGACTGGCGCCCTCGGGGATCGGCACCGCGCTGTCCTCCGGGACCACGAGCTGCTCGGCCTGCGCGCCCCCCTCCGGCCGGCGGGCGTTGACGACGGCCATCACGGACTCCCCGACCTGCAGCCGCTCGACTCCGGCGCCGACCGCGTCAACCACCCCGGCGGCGTCCATCCCAGGGGTCCAGGGAGCAGGGGCGGCCGGGTTGCCGTTCGTCCGCAGCACCGAGTCGGTCGGGTTCACCGCGGCGGCTGCGACCGCGATCCGCACCTCGTTCGGTCCCGGCTCCGGGACCTCGCGCTCGATCACGTCGAGCACCTCATAGCTGCCTGGGGCGGTGATTGCTACGGCCTTCATGCCAGTTCCTTTCCGCGATCGGGGAGCGGAACCTAGTCACCGCCGCGCCGGGCAACAATGAACGGACTCGACGAATCGGGCGCCCCCGAACTGTCGCGTTCGGCGGGGGACCCCCGGCCGCGGCGAACGGGTGCCAGCGTCATTCCGGGCCGACGACGAAATGCCGGTAGCTGGGTGGCGCGGCGAACGTGTCCGCGATCGTCGCGCGGTATTCGGCGAAGATCGGCGCCTCCCGGAAGCTCTCGTGCGCGTCGACGGAGTCCCACTGGACCACGAAGCACGGCTCGTCGGGCTCCTCGACCCCGAGAAGCACCTTGGCGCCCTTGCAGCCGGGGACCGACCTCAACACCGCGAGGGCCTTCGGCACGACTTCCTCGAAACTCTCCCGTGACTCGGGCTTGATGTGCAGCTGAGCGATCTCGTAGACCTCTCCTTGGTTCATGCGATCTCCTTTGTTCGGTACGGGGGACTAGGCGGCGGTGACGGTCCGAAACCGCGCGAAGTAGAGGAAGGCGTCGTAGTCGTCGACGGCCTCCGGGTTGACCACGCGCTCGGCGGGGTGGCCCTGGATCAGGCGCTTGACGGGCACCTCGAGCTTCTTCCCGGTTCTGGTGTGGGGGATCGCGGGGACCGCCACGATCTCGTCGGGCACGTGGCGCGGGGAGGCCTGCGCGGCGATCGACGCGGCGATCCGCGCCCGCAGCTCAGCGGTCAGGTCGACGCCGTTCGCGGTGACGACGAACAGGTACAGCCGGTAGGCGGCGTCCCCGAGCTCGGCTCCGATGACCAGGCTCTCGGCGATCTCCTCGAACCCTTCGGTCACCTGGTAGATGTCGGCGCTGCCAAGCCGCACGCCGTGTCGGTTCAAGGTGGAGTCGGATCTACCGGAGATGACGATGCTGCCGCGCCTCGTCACGGTCACCCAGTCGCCGTGGCGCCACACGTCCGGATAAGTGGAGAAGTTCTCCTCTCGGTAGCGAGACCCGTCGGGATCGTCCCAAAAGCCGACCGGCATCGAGGGCATCGGCTCCGTGACCACCAGCTCGCCCACCGCTTCGACCAGCGGCTCGCCGCCCTCGTCCCATGCCTC
>JBFXEM010000390.1:0-3095 GCA_050180135.1 Solirubrobacterales bacterium
CGCATGGGACCGCGGCGGCGCACTGGGGAATGACCGACCACTGGCCGGTGCTGATCGACGTCACGGTGCCGGTCGAGGCCGGGCGCAAGCTGGACGGGATCCGCTGCCGGCGTTGCCGCTACCCGGGCCCAGCCGAAGTCTGCGAGCACCTGGACGTGATCTGCACGACGCCGGCGCGGACCCTGGTCGACCAAGCCGGGAAGGTCGGGGTGAAGGCGCTGCGGGAACAGGTCGAGCGAGCGGCGGTGCTGAAGCTGCTCGACCTGGACGAGCTCGATCTCGCGATGGGGCGTGCCAAGGGGCGACGCGGAGTCAAGTGGCTGCGCGCGATCGCCGACGAGTGGCGCAGCGAGGACGGCTCGGTGCCCGACGTCCGCAGCGTTTTCGAGGCGCGGGTGCTCCCGCGCCTAGTCGCCCTGGGACTGCCGCGGGCGCGCTGCAACGAGCCGCTCCGAGTCGAAGGCGAGAGGCTGATCGTCGATTTCCTTTGGCCCGAGCAACGGTTCGTGGTCGAAACTGACGGCCGGGAAACCCACGAGACCCCAATCGCCTTCCAGCGCGATCGTCACCGTGACCAGCTCCTGCTCGCCGCCGGCTACCGCGTCTTGCGCGTCACCTGGGCACAGATCCGCGACGAATCCGACGCGGTCGTTGCCCGAATCGCCAATAGCCTGGCGCTCCCCCATCGCGTGGTTCCTTAGGGCCCTCTGAGGCGACAAAGGAACCACAAGTTGGGAAGCGGGAGGCTTGGGGGTTTGCCGCTACGCGGCGGGGGACTTGTGGCGCTTGCGGTAGCTGATCGAGGGCGGGACCTTGGCGCGGATCTCGGCGAGCAGGCGGGCCGAGAGCTCGCCGGGGTCCTCGTCGGGACGGGGCTGGCCGCCGGCCGGGTCGAAGAAGGCGATCTTGATGCGCGGGCGGCGGGGGAAGCCGGTGAGGTCCGAAGTGCCCTCGATCGCGACCAGGCTGACGTGCGCCTTCGGCACCTCCAGCGCCAGCCGGCCGACCCCACTGCGGGCGCGCAGGACCTTGCCACGGGAGCGGGTGCCCTCCGGGAAGACGCCGATGCAGGCGCCCGCGCGCAGCACCTCGATCGCGTGGGCCAGGGCCTTCTTGTCGCCGCTGCCGCGCTCGATCGGGACCTGGCCCATCCCGTTGAGGATCGGCCCCAGGCCCTTGACGTCCCAGAGTTCGGCTTTGGCGAGGGCGCGGATCTGCCGGCGCTTGACGGCGGCGACGCCAACCATCACCGGGTCCCAGTGGCTGTCGTGGTTGCCGACGATCAGCAGCGGCCCGCTCTCCGGCAGGGTCTCCAGGCCCTCGACCTGGAGCCGACCCCAGATCGCCACGGGGCGGTTGAGGGCCATCACGGTGCGGTAGGTGCGGGTGCGCTCGCGCATCGGGACCGGAGTTCTACGCGTTCTTGGCCCCGCGGCGTCAGCCGGTGGTGGCGGCGGCGCGACGCAACAGGTCGCGCAGGGCGCGCTGGTCCTTCTGCGAGAGCCCCAGCAACCACGGCGGCGGCTCGCTCAGCTGACCCATCACGCGCTGTCGCATGCGCTCCCCTTTTGCCGTCAGCTCGATCTCCTTGACCCGGCGGTCGGCCTGCGAGGGGCGGCGGCGGGCGAGCCCGCGAGCTTCGAGTGCGTCCGCGATCCCGGTCACGTTGGAGGGGTCGCAGCGCAGCAGCTCGGCGATCCCCCCCATCGTCCGCGCCTCGTCGAGCCGGGCGAGGGCGCCGAGCGTTGCCGGCGTGAGGCCGAGGTCGCGGGCGATGTCGAGGAAGCGCGGCGGATAGACGAGCCCAGCCAGCAGCCCCCAAGCTTCACGCGAGATCTCCGAATCGTTCACGAAACTAGTGTACCGCAATCTTTGATAGCCTCAACTATTGATGACTACCGGAATTGAAGTTCGAGGGTTGGTTAGGGAGTTCAAGAACGGACCGCGTGCGGTCGACGGGATCGACCTCGAGGTCGCTCCGGGTGAGATCTACGGCTTCCTCGGCCCCAACGGAGCCGGCAAGTCGACGACGGTGCTGATGCTGACCACGCTGCTCCCGCCCACCGCCGGAAGCGCCCGCGTCGCCGGCTTCGACATCGTTTCCGAAGGCCCGCGGGTGCGCTCGGCGATCGGCGCGGCCCTGCAGGAGGCGGCGCTCGACCCGCTGCTCAGCGGCCGCGAGCACATGCGCCTGCAGACCGCCCTGCACGGGCTGCCCAAGGCCGAGCGCCAGAGCCGCAGCGACGAGCTGCTCGACCGCGTCGGCCTCTCGCAGGCGGCCGACCGCAAGGTCGGTGGCTACTCGGGCGGGATGAAACGCCGCCTCGACCTCGCCCTGGCGCTCGCCCACCGCCCTCGCATCCTCTTCCTCGACGAGCCGACGACCGGCCTCGACATCCAGAGCCGCACCGCGCTCTGGGAGGAGGTGGCGCGGCTCGCCGCCGACGACGGGGTGACCGTCTTCCTCACCACCCAGTACCTGGAGGAGGCCGACGCGCTCGCCAACCGGGTCGGCATCATCGACCACGGGCGGATCGTCGCCGAGGGAACGCCGGCGGCGCTGAAGGCCGAGATCGGCCGCCCCACGGTCGAGGCGGTCCCTCGTGACCGCTCCCAGCATGAGCGCATGGAGGCGGTGCTGAGCCGCTTCGGCGAGCCGGCCGGCTCGAGCCCGACCGGGGTGGCGGTGCGATTGGAGGGCGGCGAGTCCGAACTGGCCGAGGTGGTGCGCGCGCTCGACGGCGAGGGGATCGCGATCGAGACCCTGCAGCTGCACGCTCCCTCGCTCGACGACGTCTTCCTCAACAAGACCGGCCGCACCCTGGAGGGGGCCGAGGCGGAGACCGAGGACGCGGTCGCGGAGACCGGCGCCGCGTGAGCCCGGCGCTGCGCACCCAGGTCAGCCAACTGGCCCGCCGCTCGGTCCTGCGCACGCTGCGCCAGCCGGCCCAGATCGTGCCCTCGCTGATCTTTCCCCTGTTCCTGCTGGCGGTGAACTCGGGCGGGCTCAAAGACGTGACCAACCTGCCCGGCTTTCCGACCGACTCCTACCTGACCTTCGCGCTGGCTATCACCTTCATGCAGGGGGCGCTGGT
>JBFXEM010000391.1:0-3083 GCA_050180135.1 Solirubrobacterales bacterium
CTTCGGCGACAAGGTCCTCTCGGCGATGCGCAAAGAGTTCGGCGGCCACGACGAGAAGCCGAGCTAGGGGGTCATGGTGGCGCCCCGGCTCGAGGTCGCCGGCGACGAGCGCGCGGCGGCGCGGCGCGCGGCGGAGCTGATCGCCGAGGCCGGTGCCGCGGCGGTCGCCGAGCGCGGCGTCTTCGGCTTCGCGATGAGCGGCGGCCGCTCGCCCTGGGCGATGCTGGCGATCCTCGGCGAACTCGAGCAGATGCCGTGGGCGGAGACCGAGCTCTTCCAGGTCGACGAGCGGGTCGCCTCGCCGGGCAGCGAGGACCGCAACCTGACCCACATGGTGCTGGGGCTCTCGATGGAGCACCAGCCGGCGCTGCGGCCGATGCCGGTCACCCAGCGCGACCTCGACGCCGCCGCCCGCGACTACGAAAACACCCTGCCCGACCCCTTCGACCTGATCCACCTCGGCCTCGGCCCCGACGGCCACACCGCCTCGCTGGTGCCGGGTGACCCGGTGCTCGAGGTGAGCGACCGCCGCGTGGCGATGACCGGCGGCGAGTACCAGGGCCACCCGCGGATGACCCTCACCTACCCGGCTATCAACGGCGCCCGGCGCATCCTCTTCCTCGTCACCGGCGCCGAAAAGCGCGAGCCGCTGGCCAAGCTGATGGCGGGCGACCACTCGATCCCAGCGGGCCGGGTCGAGAACGCCGAGATCGTCGTCGTCGCCGACGAGGCCGCGGCCGCGTAGGCCGACCTGCCGGGGCGCGGACGATCCCGCATTCGTGCGCCTCGACTCGATTCGAACGCGGAACCCCGCCTGAGCGCCCCCGGTCGGCGTAGTCTGTTGACGGATGGCCTCCTCGGGTATCGCCGCGAGCGTGCCGGCTCCCAGAGCCGGAACCGTCGAGGTGCTCGTGGGGCTGCTGGCCGAACTCGACGCGGCGACCGAATCGGGGGTCTTCTACGACCGCGTCTGCCGCGCCGTCTGCTCGCTGACCTCGATGCGCCGGGCGGCCCTGCTGCTGCACGACGACACCTACCGGACCGTGATCCCGATGGGCTCGCACGGGGTCGACCCGAGCCTGGTGCAGCGGATCGAGGGCACCCTCGACGAGACGCCGATCGCGCGATTGGCGCTCGAAGAGGACCGGGTGGTGGAGGTCTCCGGCAGCCTCTCCGGCCACGTGCCCGGGCGCTACGCCGAGCTCGCCGACACGCCGACGATCACCTGCACCCCGATCTCCGCCGCGCGCCGCTGGCTGGGCGTGATCTTCGCCGACCGCGGCGGCGAAGAGTTCACGCTCGACGACGGCGAGCGGGAGACGATGCTGACCCTGGGCCGGCTGGCGGCGCTGACCGCCAGCGTCGAGCATTCGACCGAGCAGCGCGAAAGCGAGCGGCGCTTGGCCGAACGGGTCGAGCTGACCCGCGAGCTGCACGAGAACGCGATCCAGCGCCTCTTCGGCGTCGCCCTCGCGCTCGGCTCCGAGCGCGGCCTCTCGGCCGATGAGCGGCGCCGCTGCCAGGAGGAGCTGCGCTCGGTCGTCGCCGACCTCCGGCACGCGCTGACCCGCCCGGTGGGGCCGCCGCCGCGCGGCAAGCAGGTGGGGCTCGACCAGGTGCTGGCGCGGCTGCTGGAGCGCCGCGAGGAGCTGCGCCTGGAGTGGGAGGACGGCGTCGCCGTGCCCACCGACCTCGAGCCGCTGGCCCAGTCGGTCCTCAACGAGGCCCTGCGCAACGCCGACCGGCACGGGCAGCCGAGCGTGATCGACGTCCGCGTCGCCTCCGACGGCAACACCTTCACGCTCACGGTCGAAAACGACGGCGCCCGCGACGGCCGCGCGACCAAAGGCGGCGGCCTCGGGCTGCGCCTGGCGGCGCTGGAGGCGCTGCGCTACGAGGGCCTGATCGAGTTCGGCTCGCCCGGCGAGGGACGCTGGCGGGTCCGTCTCGTGGTCCCGGTGGAGAGCTCCTGATGGCCGGCGAGGAGGGCAAGCTGCGCGTTCTCGTCGTCGACGACCACGACGTCGTCCAGTGGGGATTCCGCCTGCTGCTCGAGCGGCAGAGCTGGGTCGAGCGCTGCCTCGCCGCCTCCAACGGCGCCGAAGCGGTCGACGTCTGCCGCAAAGTCCGCCCCGAGGTCGCCCTCGTCGACATGCTGCTCGGCAGCGAGTCCGGGGCCGAGGTCTGCGAGGAGATTCGCTCGGTCAGCCCCAACACCCGGGTGCTGTTGATCTCCGGCGCCGGCGTCATCTCCCCCAACGTCGCCCGCTCGGCCGGCGCCTCCGGCTTCATCTCCAAGGACTGGTCCGCGGTCGACGTGGTCAAGGCGGTGCGGATGGTCTCGCTGGGGACCGAGGTCTTCGCCGACCAGGCACCGCTGGACTCGCCCCTCTCCGAGCGCGAGCAGGAGGTGCTCTCGCTGATCGCCACCGGCTCCACCAACAAAGAGATCGCCCGCCACCTGCACCTCTCCCCGCATACCGTCAAGGAGCACACCAGCGCGATCTACCGCAAGCTCGGCGTTCGCAACCGCGCCGAGGCGACCCGCCAGGCCCAGCGCCTGAAGATCCTCGTCTAGTCCCCTTTAGCGGGGAGAGCCGACCGCCCTCTCGACATTAGGCCGGTCATAGCCGGCTCAACGTCGACAGGGCAAAGCAGGCGGGCCTGGGCCTTGGCCAAGCGCCAGCACGGGATGGTGGCGCGGCAAATGGATGGCGGCGGTCCTGGCCTGCGGCGAGGGCGCCTTCCTCACCCACCGCAGCGCCGGCGCCCTCTACGGGATCTGCGCGGAGCGGCGGATCGAAGTCGGCGTGCGCGGCCGCGGCGGCCGCGAGCCCGAGGGCATTCGCCTGCGCCGCCGCGCCTCTTTGGCCAGGAGGGAGGTCGGAACTGCGCGGAACATCCCGATCGCCCTGGGGGTCGGGCTCTCCCTCCCCCAGACGAACCACCACACCGCCTCCGCCCAGGCCCGCGACGCCAGGCGCGATCAGGCCCACACGGCCGCCGGCTTCAGCCGCCTGCGCTTCACCCACCACCAGGTGAGGTACGAAGGCGACTACGCGCGCGGCATCCTCGAGTCCACC
>JBFXEM010000392.1:0-3079 GCA_050180135.1 Solirubrobacterales bacterium
GCACCACCGGCCCGTCCAAGGGCGCGATCAACAGCCACCGCTCGGTCGTCCACAACGCCGAGGCGATGAGCCGCTGGTACGAGCTGGGGCCGGGCGACGTGACCGTCGGGATGGCGCCGCTCTTCCACATCACCGGCCTCGTCTGCCACCTGGCGACCGCGCGCGCGAGCCTGACCCCGCTGCTGCTCTGCTTCCGCTTCGAGCCGGCCGAGCTGGCACGGCTGATCGAGCACTGGCGCGGCAGCTACGTGATCGGGCCGCTGACCGCCTTCATCGCGATGCTCGCGGACCCCGGCTTCGGCGCCCGCGACCTCTCCTCGCTGAGCAAGGTCGCCAGCGGCGGCGCCCCGGTCAACCCGGCCACGGTCGAGCGCTGGGAGCTGGCGACCGGCGCCTACATCCACAACACCTACGGGCTGACCGAGTCGGCGGCGCCCTGCCACCTGGTCCCGGCCGGGGCGCGCAGCCCGGTCGACGCGGAGAGCGGCGCGCTCTCGATCGGGGTGCCGATCTGCAACACCGAGGCGAAGATCGTCGACATCGAGGACGGTGCCGAGCTGGGGGCGGGAGAGATCGGCGAGATCGTCGTGCGCGGACCGGGCGTGACCAGCGGCTACTGGGGCAAACCGCAGGAGAGCGCCAACGCCCTGCGCGGCGGCTGGCTGCACACCGGCGACGTCGGCAAGCGCGACGAGGCGGGCTGGTTCTACGTCGTCGATCGAATCAAGGACATGATCGTCGTCTCCGGATACAAGGTCTGGCCGCGCGACGTCGAGGACGTCCTCTTCACCCACCCGGCCGTGCTCGAGGCCAGCGTCGTCGGCGTCCCCGACGCCTACCGCGGGGAAACGGTGCGGGCCTACGTCGCCCTGCGTGCCGGCGCCGAGGCGAGCCCCGAGCAGCTGGTCGAGCACTGCCGCGAGGCGCTCGCCGTCTACAAGGCGCCGCGCGAGGTCGTGCTGGTCGAGGAGATCCCGAAGACGCTGACCGGCAAGGCGCTGCGGCGCGAGCTGCGCGAACGCGACTAGGAGGGATTCAGCGGCCGAGCGAGCCGATCTCGCGGGTCATCCGCCCGATCGTCTCGTAGAAGCTGACCAGCAGATTGCGCATCAGCGCCGTCTGCAGGGCGGGGTCGGTCTCGCCGAGGCGCTCGAACTCGGCGACGCTGAGGACGAGGAGCTCGCCGTCGCGCTCGCCGCGGACGCCGACCGGGCGGGCGGCGGCGTCGGCCAGGGCCACCTCGCCGAAGGCCAGGCCCGGGGTCAGGGTGGCGACCCGGCGGCGCTCGCCGCGCAGCTCGACCGAGACCGTGACCTCGCCGGCGACCAGCAGGAAGACGTCCTCGGCCGGATCGCCCGGGGAGAAGATCGTCTCCCCGACCGCGAACGGGCGCGGGGTCAGGACCCGCTCGAAGCGCTCCAGCATCGCGGCGTCGAGACCGCGGGCGAGCCGGTGCTCGGCCAGCGGCACCCGCTCGGCGCCGGCGACCGGGCCGCCGTGGGCTGCCAGCAGCCGCTCCTCGCACCACTCGGTGGCGCTGTCGAGGTCGGCGAAGAGCTCGAGACCCTCGCTCGGAACCCGCTCCAGCAGGTCGCCGTCGGCGGGAGCGACGATCGCCAGCACCGTCCCCTCTTCCTCCAGCCAGGTCCCCAGCGCCGCCAGCATGCGGGCGGCGGCGAGGTCCATCTCGGTCACCTCGGTGAGGTCGATCACGGCGATCTCGATCTCCTCCGCCCGCTCGACGATCTCGCGGATCACGCTCTCCATCGCCGCGAACACGAGGTCGCCGTGGAGGACGTGGACGAGGGCGCGCTTGCCGACCCAGTCGAGCAGGTCGCACTGCCCCTGGGGCCGGCGCCGGCGTGAGGGGACCTCGGCGACGGTGTAGGTGCGGCGCACGGCCGAGCGCGAGGAGCGGGCGACGTGGAGAACGTGCAGGTCGAGGTCCTCGGAGACCTGGCGGCAGACCTCGATCCCGCGGACGCTGTTGCCGTGCGGATCCAGGGGCGGCGAGAAGACGGCGATCCCGAACTGGCCCGGCAGCACCGCGAGGACGCCACCGGCGACGCCGCTCTTGGCCGGCATGCCGACGTCGACCACCCACTCCCCGGCCGAGTCGTACATGCCGCAGGTGGTCATCACGCTCAGCACCCGGTCGACGTGCTCGCGCTCCAGCGCCCGCTCGCCCGTGACCGGGTGAACGCCGCCGTTGGCCAGCGTCGCCGCCATCAGGCTGAGGTCGCGGCAGTCGACCGCGACCGAGCACTGGCGGAAGTAGAGGTCGAGGGCGATCTCCGGATCGCTCTCGAGGATGCCGAAGCCGCGCAGCATGTGGCCGATCGCGCGGTTGCGGTGGCCGGTGTCGCGCTCGGATTCGTAGGTGGCGGTGTCGACCGCGAGCTCGCGGCCGGCGAAGCGGCCGTAGGCGGCGACGATCCGGGCCTCGCGGTCGGCCGCGTCGGCACCGGCGACCAGCGAGGCGGAGGTGATCGCGCCGGCGTTGATCATCGGGTTCAGCGGCCGCCCGGTCTCGGGGTCGAGGCTGATCGAGTTGAAGGCGTCGCCGGTCGGCTCGACCCCGACCTTGGCGTCGACCGCCGCGAAGCCGAGGTCGGCGAGCGCGAGCCCGTAGGTGAAGGGCTTGGAGATCGACTGGATCGTGAACGGGCGGCGTGAGTCCCCGACCTCGTAGCAGTGGCCGTCGGTGGTGGCGATCGCGATCCCGAACCAGTCCGGGTCGGCGTCGGCCAGCGGCGGGATGTAGTCGGCGACCGCCCCCGAGCGGTCGGCGGCCCAGCGCTCGTGCAGGCGCTGGAGGAAGGAGTCGATCGGCGAGGCACCCATTGCGGCGCGACCCTACCCCACCCCCAAACGCGTGGTTCCTTTTGCACTCCCTGGGGCCTCGAGGAACCACGCGTTTGGGGGACGGCCGCAGTGGCGCTATACTGAACCCAATGGTTCAGTATGAACAGCTCGACAGGACCTTCGCCGCCCTGGCCGACCCCACCCGCCGGGCGGTCCTCGAGCGGCTCAGCCGGGGCTCGGCGAGCATCACCGAGCTGGCGCAGCCGTTCGGGAT
>JBFXEM010000393.1:0-3075 GCA_050180135.1 Solirubrobacterales bacterium
AGCCCTCCGCCGCCAGCCGCTGCGCGATCGCCAGTCCGATTCCCTGGGCGCCGCCGGTCACGACCGCGGCCCCCTGTTCGAGCATTCCCATCGTTTCTCCTTGTTTCAGTTCATTCACGGAAGTCCGCTAGCCCAGCGCGCTCTCGAGCCCCAGCAGCGCCGTCGCCTGACTCGACATCACGCCGCCGTTGCCGTGGACCAGGGCCACTTCGGCCCCGTTCCGCTGGCGTTCACCGCCCTCGCCGCGCAACTGGCGCACCGCCTCGATCACGAGGAAGATCCCGTACATCCCTGGGTGACAGTAGGAGAGGCCACCGCCGTTGGTGTTGACCGCCAACTCGCCCCCGGGCGCGATCCGCCCGCCGCTGACGAACTCGCCGCCTTCCCCCTTCGGGCAGAACCCGAGGTCCTCGAGGAAGAGGATCGTGTTGATCGTGAAGGCGTCGTAGAGCTCGATCACGTCGACGTCGGCGACCCCGACCCTCGCCATCTCGAAGGCGCGAGCCCCCGACTCGGTGGCGGCGCTGACCGTGAGGTCGGGCATCTGGGAAATGTCACGGTGCCAGTGCGCCTCGGCGGCGCCGAGTAGGTAGGCCGGAGGCTTGGCGAGGGTCCGGGCACGCTCGGCCGAGGTGACTACCACCGCGCCGCCGCCGTCGGTGACGACGCAGCAGTCACGGACCGTCAGCGGGTCGCAGACCATCCGCGAGGCGAGAACCTGCTCACGGCTCAGCGGTTCGCGCAGGAAGGCCTTCGGGTTGCGCTGCGCCCACTGACGGGCGGCGACGGCGACCTCGGCAAGCTGCTCCCGGCTCGTCCCGTACTCGTGCATGTGACGCGCGGCCACCAGCGCGTACATCGTCAGCGGCCACTGCGGCCGGAAGGGCGCTTCCCAGGCCGAGATCTTGTTCGGCGAGACGAGCCGGCCGGCGTCCGAGCGCTGGGTCGAGCCGTAGACGATCAGCGCCGTCTCGATCAGTCCCACCGCGATTGCCGCGGCCGCGTGCAGCAGGTGGCTGATGAAGGAGCTGCCGCCGGTGTTGGTGCCGTCGGTGTAGCGCGGCCGGATCCCCAGGTACTCACCGGCGAGCAGGGTCGGCGAGGGCTGGGTCGGGGAGGCGCAGAAGAGGGCGTCGACGTCCCCCCGGCGGAGCCCGGCGTCGGCCAGTGCCGCGGTCGCCGCCTGCCCGATCAGGTCGAACTCGCCGAGGCCCGGCGCCACCTCGCCAAGGTCGGACTCGGCGACGCCGACCACGGCGCAGCCACCGCGCAGCTCGCCGCCCGGCCTCACGCGCCGGGCTCCAGGCGAAAGACGGGCAGCGGCCCGCCCTCGTCGACGATCGCGATCCTGACCCGGGCACCGATCTCGACGTCGCGCGGGTCGACGCCGTCGACCCGGCTCATCATCCGGAAGCCCTCATCGAGGTCGATCAGGGCGACGTTGTAGGGCTCCTGCCCGCGGGCGACGGCCATCGTCGTCGTCGCGTAGACGCTGCCGAAGCCGGCCGAGGTCTCCCAGGACAGCTCGGTAGCGCCGCAGTGGGGACAGAGCACCCGTGGATAGAAGACCGCGTCCCCACAACCTCCACACCGCTGGAACCGCAGCTCGGCCTCGGCAAGGCCGAGCTGGTAGCCGGCCAGCGGCGACAACGGGTCGGTCAAGCCGCTTTCCTCTCGGCCAGCATCTGCCTGGCGATAACCAGCTTCTGGATCTCGCTGGTCCCCTCGTAGATCCGGTAGAGGCGGGCGTCCCGGTAGAAGCGCTCGATCGGGACCGTTCGCATGTACCCCATCCCGCCCAGCACCTGGACGCCGCGATCGGCGACGCGGCCGACCATCTCGCTGCAGTAGAGCTTGGTGCAGGCGGGGCCCTGTCGCATGTCGGTGCCGGCGTCGTAGGCTGCCGCGGCTGCCAGTGCCAAGGCCCGACCGGCCCGAGCCTCGGTCTCCGATTCGGCCAGCAGCGCTTGAACCAGCTGGAAGTCCCCGATCGGGGTCCCGCCCTGTCGGTTCTCGGCCGCGTACTCGGTCGCCTCGTCGATGATCCGTTCGGCTAACCCGACGCAGAGGGCGCCGATCGTCAGCCGGCCCTTGGCGAGCGACTTCATCGCCGCCCTGAACCCGGATTCCTCCGCGCCGCCGATCAGCGAGCTGGCAGGGACGCGCATGTCGTCGAAGAAGACCTCCGAGGTCCAGGCGCCCTGCTGTCCCATCTTCTTGTCGTGCGGGCCGATCGAGAGCCCCGGCGTCCCAGCGTCGACCAGGAAGGCGGAGATGCCCTTGGTCCCCTTGGCATCGGGATCGGTGCGGGCGAAGACCACGAACACGGTCGAGAGCTCGGCGTTGGTGATGAAGCGCTTGTTGCCGTTGATCACGTACTCGTCGCCGTCGCGCTTGGCGCGGGTGCGCATTCCGCTGGGATCCGAGCCGGCCTCGGCCTCGGTCAAGGCGAAGCAGCCGACCGCCTCACCGCTGGCCAGGGCGGGCAGGTAGCGCTGTTTTTGCTCCTCGGTCCCATAGTGGGTGATCGTCTGCCCGGCGATCCCGTTGTTGGTGCCGAACAGCGACCGGAAGGCGGGGGCGGTGCGGCCCAGCTCGAAGGCGATCCTCACCTCCTCGGTCATCGTGAAGCCGAGACCGCCGTACTCCTCGGGCAGCGCGTAGCCGAACAGCCCCATCTTCGCCGCCTCCTCGCGGAGGAAATCAGGCACCGAATCGGTTTCTTCGATCTCGTCCTCGCGCGGGATCACCTCGCGGTCTACGAACTCGCGCACCGTCGCAACAATCGAATCGAACTCCACTGGGTCCATCGTTCTCCGTTCCGCTTTCAGTTCTCGATCAGCTCGATGACGGTGGCGTTTGCGGTGCCGCCGCCCTCGCACATCGACTGCAGTCCGTACTGGATGCCCTCCGCCTCCATGTGGTGGAGCAACGTCGTCATCAGGCGCGCGCCGGAGCCGCCGAGCGGGTGACCGAGGGCGATCGCGCCGCCGTTCGGGTTGATCCGCTCGCGCGGAGCGCCGATCTCCGTCATCCAGGTCAGGGTGACGCTGGCGAACGCCTCGTTGATCTCGA
>JBFXEM010000394.1:0-3073 GCA_050180135.1 Solirubrobacterales bacterium
AACGAACCCCAGCGCCTGGCAGCTGTACTTACCTCCAGCGGCGTAGGAAGCGGGGCCCGTTCACCTTGGGGTGGTGGGGTATGTCACGGGTGCGTTTGGCACCGGCAGAGCCGGTGAAATCGCGCGGCCCTGCGGGCCAGATACATGCAACGAGTTGTGGAGGCTTCGCGTGACATACCCCACCACCCTCAGCCGGACGGCGGCTTCCTACGCCGGCTGCCCAAGGAGCAGCTCCCAGGGGAGACGAACCCGCAGCTCGTTCCAGCTCGTACGACAGTCAGCGCCGTCGCTCTCAACTGAGTTCTTGCGGCGGCGGGGTGTGGATCTTGAGGGCTCGGGCGCTTGGGGCTCCCGCGGGATGGGGCCGCGCTGGAGACGAGGGCGGGTAGGCCTCGCTCTAGCCTCCACAACTCGTTGCATATTCCTCGCGCCGCAGGCGCGATCCAGGTTGCACCGGCTCCGCCGGTGCCAGGCGTAAGCGAGGCCTACCCGCCCTCCCCATCAACGACCGCCCCATCCCCCGCCGGCAGCTCATCCGCCGGGGTCTCCGAGATCGGCACTTCTCCGCTGCTCGACTCGACCACGAGAGCGACGGCGCTGACGCGGTCGTCGTCTTTGATGTTCATGACTTTGACCCCCTGGGTCGAGCGGCCCATCTCGGAGATGCCGCTGACGGAGGTGCGCTGGACCATGCCGTTCTGGGAGATGAAGAGCAGCTCCTGGTGCTCTCCGACGATCAGGGCGCCGGCGAGGCCGCCCTTCTTCTCGGTCAGCCGCGCGGTCAGCACGCCTTTCGTGCCGCGGCCCTTGATCGGGTATTCGGAGACCGGGGTGCGCTTGCCGTAGCCGTTCTCGGTGACGACGAACAGCTCGGTGTCGTTGCGGGCGATGTCCATCGCCAGCACCCGGTTGTCCTTGCCGGAGACGTTCATGCCTTTGATGCCGCTGGTGTCGCGCCCCATCGGCCGCACGTGTTCCTCCGAGAAGCGGGCGGCGTGGCCGGAGTGGGAGACCATGAGGATGTCGTCTTCACCTGAGGTGAGCCGGACCTGGACCAGCTCGTCGCCCTCCCGCACCTTGATCGCGATGATCCCGTCGGCGCGGATCGGGGTGTTGTAGGCGAGGAACTCGGTCTTCTTGATCAGCCCCTTGGCGGTCGCGAAGGCGAGGTACTTGTTCTCTTTGAAGTCGCGGGTGGGAATCACCGCCATCACCGTCTCGCCTTCGCGCAGCGGCAGAAGGTTGCGCAGGGAGCTGCCTTTGGCGGTCCGCTGGCCCTCCGGCAGCTCGTAGACCTTGAGCCGGTAGACCTTGCCGCGGTTGGTGAAGAAGAGCAGGTAGTCGTGGGTCGAGCAGATGTGCAGATGGGCGATGTAGTCGTCTTCTTTGAGGTTCATCCCCATCACGCCGACGCCACCGCGGTGTTGCTGGCGATAGGTCGCCAGAGGCAGGCGCTTGACGTAGCCGGAGGCGGTCAGCGAGATCACCATCTGCTGGTCGGCGATCATGTCCTCGATCCCGACGTCGCCCTCGAAATGGGCGAGTTCGGTGCGGCGCTCGTCACCGTAGGACTCGACGATTTCGGCCAGCTCGTCTTTGACCAAGGCCATCACCTTCGCCTCGTCGCCGAGGATCGTCCGCAACTCGCCGATCCGCTCCATCAGGTCCGCGTGCTCGGCCCGGACTTTGTCGGCCTCGAGCGCGGTCAGGCGCTGCAAGCGCATGTCGAGGATCGCCTGCGCCTGCTCGCGAGAGAGCTCGAATTTCTCCATCAACCCGTCGCGGGCGTCGTCCGGATCGTTCGAGGCGCGAATCAGTTTGATCACCGCGTCGAGGTTGTCGAGCGCAACCAGCAGCCCCTCGAGGATGTGGGCGCGGGCCTCGGCCCGGCGCAGTTCGAACTGGGTGCGGCGGGTGACGACTTCGCGCTGGTGGTCGACGTAGTGGTGGATCAGCTCGAGCAGGCTCAGCGTCTTCGGGACGCCGTCGACCAAGGCCACCATGTTGGCCCCGAAGGTCGTCTGCATCGCGGTTTTCTTGTAGAGGTTGTTGAGGACGACTTTGGCCGGCGGACCGCCGCGTTTGAGCTCGATCACCAGGCGCATCCCGGAGCCGTCGGACTCGTCGCGCAGGTCGGAGATGCCCTCCAGTTTCTTGTCGCGGACGAGGTCGGCGATCTTGGTCACCAGGCCGCCCTCGCCGAGCTTCTTCACGGTGAACGGGAGCTCGGTGACGATGATCGCCTCCTTGCCCCCCTTCAACGGCTCGACGTGGGCGCGGGCGCGGACCCGGATGCTGCCGCGCCCGGAGGCGTAGGCGTCGCGGATTCCCTCGCGGCTCATGATCCCGCCGCCAGGGAAGTCGGGGCCTTTGACGTGCGCCATCAGGCCCTCGAGGTCGATCCCGGGATCGTCGATGTACGCGGCGACGGCGCCGGCGACCTCACGCAGGTTGTGCGGCGGGATGTTGGTCGCCATGCCGACCGCGATCCCGGAGGTGCCGTTGACCAGCAGGTTCGGGAAGCGCGCCGGCAGCACCAGCGGCTCCTGGGTGGATTCGTCGTAGTTGGGCCCGAAGTCGACGGTATCGGCGTCGATATCGCGCAGCAGCTCGGTCGCGAGCCTGGTCAGGCGCGCCTCCGTGTACCGCATCGCGGCGGCGGGGTCGTCGTCGATCGAGCCGAAGTTGCCCTGCCCGTCGACCAGCTGGTAGCGCAGCGAGAAATCCTGCGCCATCCGCACCAGGGTGTCGTAGATGGCCGAGTCGCCATGGGGGTGGTACTTGCCCATGACCTCGCCGACGATGAAGGCGCACTTGCGGTACGGCCGGGTCGGCTGCAAGCCGACGTCGTGCATCGCGTAGAGCACGCGGCGGTGCACCGGCTTGAGGCCGTCGCGCGCGTCCGGCAGCGCTCGGCCGACGATCACGCTCATCGCGTAATCGAGATACGACGAGCGCATCTCCTTCTCGAGCTCGCGCTCCTCGATCCGGCCAGTAAGAGCGTCCAATGCCATCAGCTATTCACCTCGTGACCGGGTTGTCCGTCAATCAAACGGGCGCGAAAACCAAGCAG
>JBFXEM010000395.1:0-3069 GCA_050180135.1 Solirubrobacterales bacterium
GTTGCGATCAGCCCCCCAGGGCCCGGTCTCACCCCCGGCCAGCGAGGAGCAGGCCCACGGAGTTCCGTCCGGGCCGGTGCCGAAGGCGTTGTGGACGTTGTTGGAGCCGGTATCGCCACCGATCGCCTTCTCCCCGAGCGCGTCGGCGAGCGCGCCGAGCATCGAGCCCATGATCACCGAGCCCACTTCCCAGTAGAGCATGATCGCCCCCTCCGGTGGCAGGGCGCTTGCCATCGTCCCCGGCGGAATCACGATGTCGATGTCGCGGAAGGAGCCAGAGGTGAACTCGCTGAAGGGGTCGAGCAGCATCTTCAGACCGACCCCGACCGCGGTCTTGGCGTCGAGGGCGCCACCGTTGATCGAGGTCCGCGCCTGCCGGGAGGAGCCGCTGAAGTCGGCCTCCACCTTTGAGCCGCGCACGCTGAGACGGACGTGGATGCGGTACTCCTCGCTGGCGTCGATGCCGTCGGCGTCGATCGCCCCGCTGCCCTCGTACTCGCCGTCTGGCAGCGATTCGAAGGCGGTGCGCATGCTCTCGGCGGTGGCGTCGCAGCAGTAGCGCAGGGTGCCGAGGTAGGCGTCGATCCCGTAGCGCGCGATGCTCTCCTGGACCAGCTCCTCGCCGAGAACGCAGCAGCTCTGGGTGGTCTTGAAGTCGGGCACGAGCATCTGCCCGAGGCGGGCATTGTCGAAGATCAGGCTGAAGGTCTCGCGGACCGGCTCGCCCTTGCTGTAGAGAAGGCGCGGGCTGATCACCAGCCCGTTCTCGTAGGTGTTGCGCTTGCTGCCGCTGAAGCCGCCGGGGACGACGCCGCCGATGTCGATCTGGTGCGCGCGCAGGACGACGAAGGAGGCCAGCTTGCCCGCATGGAAGACCGGGCGGATGAAGCAGAGGTCGTTGGGGTGGTTGCCCATCCGGCTCGGGTCGTTGCAGATCAGCAGGTCGCCGGGCTGCAGGCGCTCCGGCCCGTACTCCTCGACGGCAACCCGAACGCCGTCGGCCATCGTGCCGAGGAAGACGGTCAGCGCGTTGGTCACCGCGGACATCTGATAGCCCTGCTCGGGCGGCCCGCAGACGGCCACCGCGAAGTCGTAGGCGAGGGCGATGATCGGCGAGAAGGCGCGGTGCAGGAGGCCGGTGGCGACGTGCTGGACCGAGTAGCGAAGCCGGTTGGAGAGGACCGTCGCGGTGAAGCGGTCGCAGTCGTAGATCGCGGCGAACCGCTCCTCGCTGAGATCGCGCAGCAGGGTCGGGTTCTCGATCGCAACTTCCGCCTGGGTACTCATCACTGCTTCCTCCTCTGTGCGGTGGCATCGAGGTCCAGCTCGAGGCCCTCGGGGTCGTTCTCCGGATCGCCCTTGACGACGACGCCGAAGTCGCGCTCGGCGGCCTCGATCGTCACGTAGCCGTCGCGAACGTCGAGCTTGACGCGCTCGGGATCGCGCTCCATCGGGTTGCCCCAGCCACCGCCGGCGTTTGTGAGGTAGCGCCAGGTGGCGCCGGGCCCAGTCGCCCAGACCGGGGTGCTGCAGTAATAGGCGAACTCTCCGTCGGGGTCGAGCCGGTTGGTGCCGGGCTCGACCATCCCCGCGACCGCCACCGCGTCGCCATAGACGGAATCGTCGTCGGTGGGCACGAAGACGCCCTCGCCGCCGACCTCCGAGCCCGCCTGGTCGAAGATCCAGACGGCACCGCGAGCGCCCTCGCCGGCGCCGACGACGCCGACGCCGCTGCCGTGGCGGAAGCGGACCGGCATCGTCTGGTGTTCGGCCGCCTCGGTCCACAGCACGTCCTTGAGGATCGCCGCGCCGCCGCGGTTGAAGCCGGCGCCGCCGCTGTCGGGCGCGTACTCCTTGCGCATGATCATCACCGGGAAGTCCGCCTCCAGTGACTCGCTGGAGGGGCAGATGATGTTGAGCAGGTAGGGACAGGTGTGACCGTCGCCGTCGTTGTTGCGGTCGGCGCCCCACGGCCCGGTCTCGCCACCGGCCAGAGCCGAGCAGGCCCAGGCGCTGCCGTCAGGACGCACCCCGTAGGCATTGTGGAGATTGTTGGATCCGCAATCGCCGCCGATCGCGTTCTGGCCGAGCGCGTCGGCCAGGGCCCGAACCAGCGCGGACATGATCACCGAGGCGACTTCCCAGTAGAGGAAGATCGGGCCCTCGGGCGGCAGCGCGCTGGTCACAGTTCCGGGCGGCATCACGATGTCGATGTCGCGGAAGGAGCCCGAGGTGAACTCGCTGAAGGGGTCGAGCAGCATCTTCAGGCCGACCCCGACCGCGTTCTTGGCGTCGAGGGCGCCGCCGTTGATCGAGGTGCGCGCCTGCCGGGAGGAGCCGCTGAAGTCGGCCTCGATCGTTGCCCCACGCTTGCGCAGGCGCACCTTCACCCGGTACTCCTCGCTGGCGTCGACGCCGTCGGCGTCGATCCCGTCCGAGCCCTCGTAGTCGCCGTCGGGAAGACCGGCAAAGGCGGTCCTCATGCTCTCGGCAGAGGAGTCGCAGGTGTAGCGCAGGGTGCCGAGGTAGGCATCGATCCCGTAGCGATCGATGCTCTCCTGCAGCAGTTGCTCGCCGAGCACGCAACAGCCCTGGATCGTCTTGAAGTCCGGCAGCTGCATCTGGCCGAAGCGGACGTTGTCGAAGATCAGGCTGAACGTCTCCCGGACCGGCTCTCCGGCGCTGTAGAGGAGGCGGGGGCTGATGATCAGCCCGTTCTCGTACGTGTTGCGCTTGCTGCCACTGAAGCCGCCGGGGGCGACGCCGCCGATGTCGATCTGGTGCGCGCGCAGGACCATGAAGCTGACCAGCTTCTCGTCGCGGAAGACCGGGCGGATGAAGCAGACGTCGTTGGGGTGGTTGCCCATCCGGCTCGGGTCGTTGCAGATCAGCAGGTCGCCGGGGACGAGGCGGTCGACCCCGTACTCCTCCACTGCCACGCGAACGCCGTCGGCCATCGTGCCGAGGAAGACCGTGAGGCCGTTGGTGACGGCCGCCATCTGGTATCCCTGCTCGGGTGGAGCGCAGACCGCTACCGCAAAGTCGTAGGAGAGGGCGATGATCGGCGAG
>JBFXEM010000396.1:0-3052 GCA_050180135.1 Solirubrobacterales bacterium
GGTTGGCGATCGGCTCCGCCTACGCGACTGGGGCGCTCGCCCTGGGAGCATTCCTGGTGGTGGGCTTCGCGATCCACAACACCACCGAGGGCCTGGCGATCGTGGCGCCGCTGCGCGGCGGCGGCGAGGGCGCCGGCTCGCGGCCCGGGCTCGGGCGCCTGCTCGGCCTCGGCCTGATCGCCGGGGCGCCGGCGATCCTCGGCGCCTGGATCGGCGCCTCCGCCTTCAACCCGAGCCTGGCGGCGCTGCTGTTCGGGGTCGGCGTCGGCGCGATCGTGCGCGTGATCGTCCAGATCGCCCCGGCGATGCGCGACCGCAGCGGCCGCCTGCTGTATCCGTCCACCGTCGCCGGGATGCTCGCCGGCATCGCCGCTCTGTACTTCACCAGCCTCCTGGTCTCGGTGTGATGGCCGCCGAGCCGGGTCGCTCGCGCCGCGACCCCAGCACCGAGGCGATCGAGGACTACGCGAAGGCGATCTACTCGATCTCCCGCGAGCGCGACGGGCTGGTGCTCAACGGCGAGGTCGCCCAACGGCTCGGGGTGACGCCGGCGACCGCCACCTCGATGCTGAAACGGCTGGCCGACCTCGGGCTGGTCGACTACCTGCCCTACAAGGGCGTCACGCTGACGCCGTCGGGCGAGCGGGTGGCGCTGGAGGTGATCCGCCACCACCGGCTGATCGAGGCCTACCTCTCCGAGGCGCTTGGGATGGATGCCGACCGCATCCACGACGAGGCCGAGGTGCTCGAGCACTACATCTCCGAGGAGATGGAGGCGCTGATGGCCGCCAAGCTCGGCGAACCGAGCCACGACCCGCACGGCTCGCCGATCCCCGGGCCGGACCTGCTGCCGCCGAGCGCCGAGCGGAGGCCAAGCTGAAGCCGCTCTTCCGGCGCAGCGAGGCGACCGTCGAAGACGTGCTGCCGGGCGAGGCGGCGGTCGCCGAGGCGGCCCGTCGCTCGCTCGAGGGCCACAACCGCGGTGTCCGCCGCATCTGGCCTTTCCTCGGTCCGGCCTTCATCGCCGCGGTCGCCTACATCGACCCCGGCAACTTCGCCACCAACATCGCCGGCGGCGCCAAGTTCGGATATCTCCTGCTGTGGGTGGTGCTCTCGGCCAACCTGATCGCGATGCTGGTCCAGACCCAGTCGGCGAAGCTGGGGATCGCGACCGGCCGCAACCTCGCCGAGCTCTGCCGCGAGCGCTTCTCCCGCCGCACCTCGATCGGCCTCTGGCTGCAGGCCGAGGTGGTGGCGATGGCGACCGACATCGCCGAGGTCGTCGGCGCCGCGCTCGGCCTGCACCTGCTGTTCGGGATCCCCCTGTTCCCGGCCGGGATCATCGCCGGCGCCGGCGCCTTCGCGATCCTCGCCCTCCAGCAGCAGGGCTACCGCCGCCTCGAGGCCGGGATCACGGTCCTGGTCGGCGTTGTCGTCGCCTCCTTCGTCTACGAGCTGATCGACTCCAGCCCCGACGGCGGCGAAGTCGCCAAGCACCTCTTCGTGCCGGGCTTCGAAGGCACCGAAAGCATCCTGCTCGCCACCGGGATCATCGGCGCGACGGTGATGCCGCACGTCGTCTACCTGCACTCGGCCCTGACCCAGAAGCGGATCGTCGGCCGCGACGCGGAGGAGAAAAAGAAGATCCTCGGCTTCGAGAAAGTCGACGTGGTGATCGCGCTCTCGCTGGCCGGTCTGGTCAACCTCTCGATGATGATCGTCGCCGCCGCGCTCTTCAACCAGAGCGGGCTGACCGGGGTCGACTCGATCGAAGGCGCCTACGAAGGATTCCAGCAGCTCGTCTCCGACCGCGCCGCGGCGATCTTCGGGATCGCCCTGCTGGCCTCCGGTTTCGCCTCCTCTTCGGTCGGGACGATGGCCGGGCAGGTGGTGATGCAGGGCTTCATCCGGCGCCGCATCCCACTCTTCTTCCGCCGCGCGATCACCCTGGCGCCGGCCCTGCTGGTGCTGGCGATCGGGATCAATCCGACCGACGCCCTGGTCGGCAGCCAGGTCGTGCTCTCCTTCGGCATCCCCTTCGCCCTGGTGCCGCTGCTGATCATCGCCAGCAAGCGCGAGGTGATGGGGGAGCTGGTCAACCCGCGCTGGCTCAGCGCGCTCGCCGGCGTCCTCGCGGCGATGATCATCGCCCTCAACGTGTTCCTGATCGAGCAGCTGTTCTTCGGGTGACGGTGGGGAACGGTACGCTTCGGGCAATGGGCCTGGCCGCAGATTTCAATCAGATCCTCGCGGCGCTGCCGCCGGACTGGACCGATCTCGAGGTCGACCTGCGGATCGACGACGAGCGCCAGTACATCGACTCGGCCGTGGCGCTGAGCCAGGTCAACGCCCAGGTCTACAACCGCTCGGAGTGGCACTGGCGCCTGATCGTCGCCCACAGCTTCGGCCACGCGGCCGCGGCGGAGACGGTGGCGGGGGTGCTGGCCAAGCTCGACGGCGACGGCGTCACCGGTGAGCTCTCGGTGGCCGAGGTGCGCGAGGGACGCTCGGAGGTCGTGCAGATGTGGGGCCGGCCCGAAAGCGTGCGCGAAGAGTTCCGCCAACGCCGCTCGATCTAGGGGGGCCGCTAGGTGGCGCAGGTCGTCAGCATCGCCGAGGACCTGATGCTGGCTAGCCGCGTCGACGTGATGCTGACCGGTGCCGGCCACCACGTGATCCTCGCCCGCTCGCTGGCCGACGCCACGCTCGACGGAGCCGACCTGGTGGTGGCCGACCTCGAGGTCGCCGAGCCGGAGGCGCTGGCCGCGCTGGGGGTGCCGGTGCTCGGCTACTACTCGCACGTCGACGCCGACACGAAAAGGGCCGCGGACGCGGCCGGGCTGGATCTGGCGGTGCCGCGCTCGCGCATGGCGCGGGAACTGCCGGCGCTGGTCGAAGGCTTGCTCAGCGCCTGATCGGGGTGCCTGGGGGCCGGCGCGGGGCCCTCCGTCGAAAAACGTCCGGCCCGCACGTAGCCCGAGCGCGGAACCGCTGCGCTCCCCAAGTTTCCGCCGGAGGGGCCCGCGCCGGCCCCCCGGGTCGCCGCTCAGGG
>JBFXEM010000397.1:0-3047 GCA_050180135.1 Solirubrobacterales bacterium
CGAAAGAATGCAGGACGCTACACCCCTACCGGGGCAGGCCCGGTAGGGGTGCTTTGTCTTTCCATCCAGATAGCTAGTACCCCGAGGGGTGCCTGGCTACGAATGGGCCACTCGCTGCTGCCGAGAGGCTTTCGCTCCAGCGGGGGCCGCTGGAGCCGCTGTTGCCAGCGGTGTCCCAGCGCAGCCCGGCGATTACCGCGTAGGCGTGGCCGGCATTGGCGTAGACCGTGATCCAGCGGCCTTTCCCGGCTTCGCCCCAGCGTGCCATCGGCCCAGAGGGCATCGGGCTGCTGAGGAACTTGCCGCCTTTGAGCGCGAAGCTGACGGCGCCGGAGCAGTCGTAGCCCCGGTCCCACCAGCGAGCGTGCCCGCCACCGTAGATGTACGGCTTGCTGCGGATCTTGTTCGCGGCGGCAATCACCTTCTTGACTGCCGGAGGCGCGTCCATCGGTGCGACCGCGCGTCCGTTGACCAGCATCGCCTTGCCCGCGGGTGCGGTCGGCGACGTTTCGCTTGCGGGCGGCGGGGTGTAGGTCGACATGCCGCCGGGAGCCGCCTGGGCGGACTCCGGAGCCGTCGCCAGACCGGCGAGCGGCACCACCGCAAACGCACTACATAAGGCGACCACGCAGGCCGCCCGTTGGGCGAGCGTCATCCATTCCTCCTTCGGATGCCTGCGGAGTTAGCTGACGGGCTAGCGCTGAAGGAGACTTGCGCTCCCACCCCGAGAGGTGGGTTCGCCCCGAAAACATGGTTCCCCCGCTCCCCGACTCTCTTAGCCGGGGACTAGGCAAGTGTTTGGAGAAGCTAACACAACTCCCAGGCGGGAGTTGTGTCTGCAACCTAAATCTTGGCTCCTACTGGACGACCGGGAGCGGCGTGCCGCTGATCGGCGGCAGCTCGGCGGCGTTCGGTTCGGCCTGCAGCACCGGCAGCTCCTGCGGGGTCATCGCGATGATCCCGCGCGCCGCCTGGCGGATCGCCTGGGAGGCGGGGGCGTCGGGCTCGGCGGTGACCAGCGGCGAGCCGGAGTCGGCGTGCTCGCGTAGCGGCTCCGACAGCGGCACCTTGCCAAGCAGCGGCACGTCGAGTTCGTCGGCCAGCAGCTGACCGCCGCCCTCGCCGAAGATCGTGAAGCGCTCGCCGTCGGGGGTCGTGAAGCCGGACATGTTCTCGATCACGCCGAGGATCTCGAGATCGAATTTCGAGGCCATCTGGGCGCCGCGCCGGGCCACCGACTGGGCCGCGGGCTGGGGGGTGGTGACGACCACGAACTTGGCCTGCGGCAGCAGCTGCGCCAGCGTCATCGAGACGTCGCCGGTCCCCGGCGGCAGGTCGAGCAGCAGGTACTCGAGCTCGTCCCAAGCGACGTCCTCGAGGAACTGCTGGATCGCCTTGTGCAGCATCGGCCCGCGCCAGACCACGGCGGAGTTGTCCTCGACGAAGAACCCGATCGACATCACCTTTACCCCGCTGGGCGAGTCCAGCGGCAGGATCTTGCGCTCGCCGTTGACTTCGGGTTTGGCGTTGACGCCGAGCATGCGCGGGATCGAGTAGCCGTAGACGTCGCAGTCGAGGGCGCCGGCAGGGTGCCCTTCGGCGGTCAGCGCCGCCGCCAGGTTGGCGGTCATCGTCGACTTGCCGACCCCACCCTTGCCGGAGGAGACGCAGATCACGTTCTTGACCTTGGCCAGCGCCCCCTGGGGCAGCTTGCCGCGGCCGAGCGACTGCTGCAGGTTGCTTTTCTCCTCGTCGGAGAGGACGTCGAAGCCGACGCCGACACTGGTCACGCCATCGAGCTCGGCGACCGTGTTCGCGACCGCCTGTTCGAAGTGCGAGCGAATCGGACAGCCGGCGGTGGTGAGGGAGACGATCACCTCGACGCGACCGCCCTCCTGGATGTCGATCGAGCGGACCATGCCCAGCTCGACGATGTTCTTGCGCAGCTCGGGGTCGATGACGACGCGGAGCTTCTCGGTGACCTGCTCGGGGCTCGGAAGAGACATGGCGGTCATTCTCGCAAAGGCGGCACGGCGGCTGTCGGGACGGGGGAGGGGGGAGAGTTTGCGCCGGCCCGTGCCTTGGCCCTCGGTACGCAGGCGAGCGAGGGAGGCGGATATGCAGGGGACGCGCGGTGGGATCGGCCGGATCGTGGCGATGGGCATCGCCCTGGCCCTGGCGCTGCTGCTGGTGGTGGCAGCCGAGGCCCGGGCGGGCAAGTACGCGGTGGCCCAGTGCGGCTGGTACGTGGGGGCCGACGCCGACTGGGCCGACACCACCGGCGGCGCCAAGTTCCGCGCCGACGGCTACTGCGTCCCGCCTGCCGGCGCCGACCCCTTCGAGAGCGCCCACCTGACGAGCCTCAGCCGCGAGGGGCAGTCCACGGTCAGTGGCAACCGCTTCGCCCGCTGGCGCTGGACGGCGCCGCCGGGGACGTCGATCCGGCAGCTGCGCGGCACCTGGTGGCACCTGCTGCGAGACGGGATCGAGCGGCGGATCGGCGCGATCAACTGGGCCGGGGGCTTCGAACCGGTACTCACCGCGGCCGCCACCGACACCGCGCGGCGCGAGTTCGTACTCGGCTTCCCGGTGCCGATCGCCGGCATCGAGGATCGCCTGCTCTGCGCCCGCGCCGAGGATCGCTGGTGCTCGCTCGAACCCGGTTCCTGGTCGAGCCTGCGGGCGCTGACGATCACGCTCGAGGACGAACGCAACCCGGGCGGGGGAATCGGTGGCGACCTGACCGTGCCCGGCTGGCAGCGCGGGGCGCGGACCGCGTCGATCGGCGGCAACGACCTCGGCTCCGGTGTGCGGTTCGGGGAGACGCTGCTCGACGGCGCCCGGGTCGCCCTCACCGAGTATCCCTGCGAGAAGATCTCGATCGGCGGCGAGTGGCGGGCGACGCGGATGCAGCCGTGCCTCGGCACCGTCTCGCAGTTCCAGTCGATCCAGACCGCGTCCTTCAGCGACGGCCCGCACTCGCTCGTCCACTGCATCACCGACTTCTCCGCCAACTCGGCCTGCACCGTGCCGACCGTGGTCCGCTT
>JBFXEM010000398.1:0-3043 GCA_050180135.1 Solirubrobacterales bacterium
CAGCACGCTGAGCGAGTCGATGCCGCCGTCGAAGAAGACGGAGACGATGATCTTCTCGCCCTGGGCCGCCTGCGCGATCCCGGTCTCGAACGCCGAGAGCGGGATCTTCGAGGCACCGTAGACGGCCAGCGCCAGGCCGGCGCTGCGCATCAGGAACTTGCGCCGCGAGAGCCCGGTCCCGGCCGGCTCCGGCATCCCCGGCTCGATTACCGGCAGCCCGTTGCCGGCCTGGGCGGCGGCGCTCTGCAGCAGCTGCGAGCGCGTGTAGTTCGTGCAGCAGCTGTGGCTCGGCGGCTTCGGGCTCATTGCAGGATCAGGTCCGGGCTGACGCCGATCAGGTGCAGCAGCGCGTTCTGGCGCATCGCCCGGTAGGGGCCCTTCTGCCAGTTGGCGACGATCAGTTTCTCGCTGCGGGCGGCGAGGTCGAGCAGCTCCGCCCGGTGCTCGGGCGCCAGCGCCGGCCCCGACCAGGAGGCGAGCGCCCGCGCCAGCGCTTCGTCGGGGGTCTCGGTGGAGCTGTAGGGGTCGCCCCAGGCGTCGACCGAGATCCCGGCCAGGGCGTAGTCGACGATGTTCCAGCGCGCCCGCATCCGCGAGGTGTCGAGCCAGCGGCTGTCGTCCCAGCCGGAGACGTTGGGTGGCCAGAACAGCACCTGTCCGGCCGGTTCGCAAAGCCAGCGCCAGGCGCCGGTGTCGATGTGGCGCCCGAGCGCCCGCAGCATCCCGGCCAGGTGTACGACCGGCGGCTTCACCATCGGCGGCCCCTCGTAGAACTCGGGGCTGGTGAGGATCTGCTCCAGCACCGGCCGGATCTGCCAACCGTTGCCTGCGTAGGTGGAGATCAGCGCGCTCTCGGTCGCCGCCGAGGGCGGGTCGGCGACGAAGTAGCTCCAGAGCTTGCGGGCGAAGAAGCTGGGATGAAGGGGGTGCTCGACGCAGAGCCGGCAGGCGTCTTCCCAGCCCCAGGCGCCGGTCTTGCCGAACACGGTCTTGTTGCCGGTGTCCCAGCGTTTGGGGTCGAAGCGGAAGTTGTAGGCGCCGAGCTCGCTCGACCAGTCGTTACGCCAGCCGGTCAGCGAGCGCGCCTGTTCGCGGATGTCGGTCTCGGTGTAGGCGCCGGAGTCGGCCCCGAGGCTGAAGAGCTCCATCATCTCGCGCGCGTAGTTCTCGTTCGGCGCTGACTTGTGGCTGCCGCTGCCGTTCAGCCACTGCAGCATCGCCGGGTCGACCGTGACCGCCTTGAAGAGATCGAGGAAGGAGCCAAAGCCGCGGGCTCGGAAGAGGTTGGACTGGTCGATCATCTGCTGCTGCTTGGAGACACCGGCCAGCGAGGTCGCGAACCAGTCGTGGAAGACCAGCGCGATCCGCTCGACCAGTGACTGGTTGCTGCGGACCATCCGGTCCAGCCACCAGAGGTGGTCGTGGCCCCAGGCGTCGGCGGGCGCGATCGGGAGACCGTCGTCGTCGACCGGCGGCGGCCCGCTCAGCACCGCGGCGCCGCTGGGGCGGGTCAGCGAGTAGACGGCGTTCAGCAGCCCCATCGAGGCCAGCTGCTCGGCCTGTCCCGGGGCCGGCCCGAACCCGGCCCGGTTCAGCAGTCGCACCGCCTGCTCGCGTCCGAACGGGCCCTGGTAGGTGCCGGGCGGCCGCGGGTCGGAGGCCGGAGGGGGAGGCGCCGCGGCGACCCGGTTCGGCGGCCGCCTGCCCGGGCCGCGCTTGTGGTTTTTCTTCGGTTTGTGCTTGTGGCGGACGATGTAGCCCTGTTTGCGCCAGCCACCCTGTCCGTCTTCGACCCAGCGCCAGTGCTTGTCCTTCCAGACGTGCTTGTGCTTGCGGCGGTGCCGCTGCTTGGAGGCTTTGCTGGGGGTCGCCTGTGGAATTGCCATCGCGCAACTGCCCGGTCCGGGCGTTGCTCAGTTCTCGGCGCCTGCCAGCCCTCCTTGAAGGTGCGCCCCCGAGCTGGACGTAAGACCTATTCCGACCCGCAAGAATGGGTAGATGGAGTACCTCGTCATCGCCTTCTTCTTCGGTCTCGCCGCCGGCATCATCGGCAAGTCCAAGGGCAGCTCCTTCTGGATCTGGTTCCTGGTCGGGGCGGTGCTGCCGCTGCTGGGCCTGATCGCGGCGATCCTCTACCGGGTCGAGAAGGACGAACCCGAACGCCAGTGCCCCAACTGCGGCAAGGCCCTGAAGCTCTACGTCCAGGTCTGCCCCCGCTGCGGCACCGACCTCTACCTGCCTGACCCGGCCGCGGTGCGGCACCCCGGCGTCAAGTAGCAACCGCTCGGCCCGCGGAGCCGCGGGCCTTCTAGCGCAGCCAGGTCCGCACGATCGCGTTCGCGAAGCCGACGCCGTAGCGGAACACGGCCGGCTTCTTCGAGTGGCCGTGCAGGCGGGCTTCGACCGTGATCGGGATCTCCTTGGCGGGGATGCCGCGCTTGATCGCCTCGATCATGAACTCGGAGGTGTGGAACTGCTCCTGGCGCAGGACCAGCTGTGGCAGCACCGTGGTGCGGACGGCGCGGTAGCCGTTGGAGCAGTCGGTGACGTGGGTGCGGGTGATGAAGGAGACGAGGCGGTTGAAGAAGACGATGCCGAGCTCGCGGGCGAAGTGGTTGCGGTCGGCGTGGCCGAGCACGCGGGAGCCGTGGGCGACGTCGACCTCGCCGTCGAGCACCGGTTTGACCAGCCGCTCCATCTCGTCGGGCCGGTGCTGGCCGTCGGCGTCGAGGGTGACGACGACCTCGGCCCCGGATTCGACCATCAGCCGGTAGCCGGTGCGCAGGGCGGCGCCGCCGCCGCGGTTGGTGACGTGGCGGGCGACGCTGGCGCCGTGCTCGGCGGCGACGTCTCCGGTGCCGTCGCGAGAGCCGTCGTCGACCACCAGCACCTCGGTGCCGACACCGCAGACCGCGGCCGGCATCTGGTCGAGCACGTGGCCGATGTTCTCGGCCTCGTTGTAGGCGGGGATTAGGATCGCGACCTTGCCGCGGAAGCGCTCCGGCAGCCCCGCCTGGCGGAACTCCTCCCAGGCCAGGCCCTC
>JBFXEM010000399.1:0-3040 GCA_050180135.1 Solirubrobacterales bacterium
GGCCTTGCGGGTGGCGAGGCCCTTCTCTTCGTCGGCCTCGAAGCTGGGGATCGCGCTGTTCCAGTCGTCGGGCAGCTGGCGCCGCTGCATCATCTCGACCGTCGCCGCGTGCTCGGAAGCGGCCAGCTTCTGTCGCCAGGCGGTGCTTTCGGCGGCGCCGCGGGCGCCGATCTTCTCGTCGAAGCGCTCGCGGACCCCGTCGGGAACGAGGAACTGGGCGTCCTCCGGCCAACCGTAGGCCTGCTTGGTCAGCTTCACCTCCTCGACCCCGAGCGGTTCGCCGTGGGCGGACTCGGTGTCCTGCTTGTTGGGCGAGCCCCAGCCGATGTGGCTGTCGATCACGATCAGGGTCGGGCGGCCGGTCTCGGCCTTGAACTCCTCGAAGGCGCGCGAGAGCAGCGAGGCGTCGTTGGCGTCGCCGACCCGGATCACGTTCCAGCCGTAGCCCTCGAAGCGGCTGAGCACGTCATCGCCGTAGGCGAGGGCGGTGTCGCCGTCGATCGTGATGTGGTTGTTGTCGTACATCCAGCAGAGGTTGTCGAGCTTGAGGTGGCCGGCCAGCGAGGCGGACTCGTGCGAGACGCCCTCCATCAGGCAGCCGTCGCCGGCGAGCGCGTAGACGTCGAAGTCGAAGAGGTCGGCGCCGAAGCGCTCGCCCTGCCACTTGGAGGCGATCGCCATCCCGACCGAGGTGGCGATGCCCTGGCCGAGCGGACCGGTGGTGGTCTCGACGCCGGTGGTCCAGCGGTACTCGGGGTGGCCCGGCGTGCGCGAGTGCAGCTGGCGGAATTCTTCGATCTCGTGAAGCGAGCAAGCAGGCTCAGACGTCACGCTGTAGTCGGAGTCGACCTTCTTGACCCCGGCGAGGAAGAGCATCGAGTAGAGCAGCATCGAAGCGTGGCCGGCCGAGAGCACGAAGCGGTCGCGGTTGGGCCAGATCGGGTCGGCCGGGTCGTAGCGCAGGTGGTTCTGCCAGAGCTCGTAGGCGACCGGCGCCAGCGACATCGGCGTCCCCGGGTGTCCGGAGTTGGCCTTCTGGACCGCGTCGATCGACAGGGTCCGGATGGTGTTTATGGCGAGCTGGTCGATGTCCTGGGTCACGCGGTCTCCGATCCTAGATGACGGGCGATTGTCACGGTTCGATCCGGGTCACGCTGCCGTCGCCGTTGTTGACTACCCAGACCGCGCTCTCCCCTACCGCCACCGCGGTCGGTTCGGGGCCGACCTCGATCGGGGCCCCGATGCGCTCGCCGCTGCCGACGTCGAGCCTGGTCACGGCGTCGTCGTCGGCGGTCGTCACCCAGACGTAGTTGGGCCCGGCGTCGACGCCACCGGGCTGGTTGCCGACTTCGATCGGTTCGCCGACGACGGTGCGGGTCGAGAGGTTGACCGTGGTCACGGTGCCGGCGCTGGCGTTGGCGACCCAGACCTTGCCGCCGGCGACGGTCAGCCCGGCCGGGGTCGGGCCGACGATGATCGCGCCGCTGACCGCCAGGGTGCTCTCGTCGACGCGACGGGCGCGGGCGGTCGAGGCGCTGGAGACCCAGAGCCCGCCGCCGCCGCTGGCGAGTCGCAGCGGGGCCTGGTGCGGGGCGAGGTCGCGGGCGACCACCTGCCCGTTCCCGGCGTCGACGGCGGTGATCCCGGCGCCCTCGGTGTCGGCGACCCAGACCCGGCCGTCGCCGAAGACAACCGCGCCGGGGCTGCCGCCGACGCCGATGCGCTTGCTCACCGCGCCGGTCTTGGGGTCGACGCGCAGCAGCTTGCCGGCGGCGCCGTCGCTGACCCATACCGAGCCAGCGCCGACGGCGACGCCGCTGATCCCGACCCCCAGTTGGAAGGGCTTGCCAACCGGTTCGCCGCTGGCGGGGTCGAGCTTGGTCAGGGTGCCGTCCTTCTCGCTGGTGACCCAGATCGCTTCGCTGCCGGCGGCGATCCGCAACGGGGCGCTGCCGATCGCGATCGGCTTCGAGACGTCGATCCCCTCGCTGCCGAGCAGGGTCATGACCAGCACCGCCATCGCCGCGATCACCGCCGCGCCGGCCGCGAGGAAGGCGAGGTTGCGGCCGCGCAGGCGGCCCAGCGCGGCGCGCGGGCCGCTCCACCCCAGCGGCGCCGTGGTCCGCTCGCCTTCGGGCTCGGAGAGCACGCGGGTGGCGGCGAGCTCGCCGCTCTGGCGCTCGCGGGCGGCGGCGAGGAGGGCGCCGGCGCTCGGGTAGCGGTCGTCGGGGTCCTTGGCGACGCCGCGCGCGATCACCTCCTCGAGCCCCTCGGGGATCTCCGGTTCGGTGTCCGCTTCCTTGCGGGCGAACGGGGGGATCCCGGTCAGCGCCTCGTAGAGGACGCAGCCGAGCGAGTAGACGTCGGCGGCGGGGCCGACGTCGCCGCCGCGCCACTGCTCGGGCGACATGTACTCGGCGGTGCCGACCACGGAGGCGCCGCTGGCGACCCCGCTGTCGCCGAGCGCCTTGGCGAGGCCGAAGTCGGAGAGGTAGGCGCGCTCGCCGTCGACGAGGACGTTGTGGGGCTTGACGTCGCGGTGGACGATCCCGGCCGCGTGGGCGGCGTCGAGCGCTTCCGCGACCTGACCCAGCAGCGCCACCGCCCGCGCCGGCTCCAGCGGCCCCTCGCGGTCGATCAGCTTGCGCAGGTCGCCGCCCGGAACCAGCCGCATCGCCACGATCAGCTCGCCGTCGACCTCGCGCGAGTCGTAGATCGGGACCACGGCCGGGTGGTCGAGTCGGGCGGCGAGGCGGGACTCACGCAGGAAGCGCTGGCGGAAGCCCTCGCGGTCGGCCAGCTCGCGGGCGATCACCTTCAGCGCAACCGGCCGTTCGAGCCCGAGGTGCGTGGCCCGGTAAACCACCCCCATGCCGCCGCGGGCCAGTTGGGCGTCGATACGGTAGCCGGCGAGCGTCGATCCGATGGCGATCTCTCCCACGGGGCGGTTATACCGGCCGGGGGCGCGGGCGAGCGTTGTTCGGGGGGGTTGGGAGAGAGGGGTTGGGGGTCGGTCGGGGTGGGGGGTTTTTTAGCGCGG
>JBFXEM010000400.1:0-3038 GCA_050180135.1 Solirubrobacterales bacterium
CTACCTCTCCTTCTTCCCGCACCTGGTCGCCGGCCCGATCGTCCGCGCCCGCGAGTTCATCCCGCAGCTGGCCAGCGCCCGCGACCCCAGCCACGTCGCCGTCGGCGCCGGCCTCGGGCTGATCGGGCTCGGGCTGGTGAAGAAGGTGATGATCGCCGACTACCTGGGGCGGACGGTGGTGGACCCCGCCTTCGGCGTGCCGCAGGCGTTCGGCGGCCCCGACCTGATCTTCGCCGCCTACGCCTACGCGGCCCAGATCTACTGCGACTTCTCCGGCTACACCGACATCGCGATCGGCCTGGCGCTGCTGATGGGCTTCATCTTCCCGCAGAACTTCCGCAGCCCCTACCGGGCGCTCGGGTTCCGCGACTTCTGGCGCCGCTGGCACATGACCCTCTCGCGCTTCCTGCGCGACTTCCTCTACATCCCGCTCGGCGGCAACCGCAAGGGGCGCGTGCGCACCTACGTCAACCTCTTCCTGACGATGGTGCTGGGCGGGCTCTGGCACGGGGCCTCCTGGACCTTCGTGCTCTGGGGCGGCTTCCACGGCGCCGGGCTCTCGGCCGAGCACGCGCTCGGGCGCCGGGTCGAGCGGGTGCCCGCCTGGCTGCGCTGGTTCGTCACCTTCAACCTCGTCGTCTTCGCCTGGATCCTCTTCCGCTCGCCCGACCTCGACCTCTTCTGGACCTACGTGAGCGGGATGTTCGCGGGCGGCTCGCTGGACCTGGTCACGGTCCCGGCGCTGCTGGCCCTGCTGGCGGTGATCGGGCTGCAGCTGGTGCCCGAAGGGGCGAGCCAGGAGCTCGAGGTCGGGATCGAGCGGCTCTCGCCGGTCGTGCTCGCCGTCGCCCTCGCCGCGCTTATCCTGGTCGTCGGCGCGACCGTTCCCAGCCAGGGCGTGCCGCCCTTCATCTACTTCAGCTTCTGATGCCGCCTCAGCCCCACAGCCGCGACGACAGCCTGATGGAGCGCTTCGACGAAGAGAAGCTGCGCCGCTTCAGCGCTCGCGACGCGATCGTCTCGACGCTGGTGATCGCGCTGATCCTGCTCGTCTTCTCCGGCGGCTCGGTGCGCCAGGCCGGGGAGGAGATGGACCCCGGGACCTACCGCGACATCGTGATGGCGGTCGGCGAGCCGGCCGGCTGGGTCGCCGACCAGCTGCCCTTCGCCGAACTCGGTCACGAGGCGACGGGCTGGCTCTCGCCCGACGCGAAGCTGGTCGGGGCGACCTTCGAAGAAGGGGCGGCGGGTGCCGCGGGCGGCGGCGGGGGCGGGCCCTCTCCGGTCACGCCGGAATGGTTCGACGCGGCGGCACTGGGCGAACCGAACCCCAAGCGCAAGCTGGAGACGCTGCTGGTGACCGGCGACTCGCTCTCCACCCCGCTCGACATCGAGCTCGGCCAGCGGCTGGCGCCCGACGGCGTCGACGTAGTCCGCGACCCGCACCTGGCGACCGGGATCTCCCGCGACGACCTGGTCGACTGGGGCCAGCTCTCGGCGACCCAGGTCGAGCAGGACCACCCCGACGCGGTCGTGATCTTCATCGGCGCCAACGAGGGCCTGCCGATGCCGGGGCCGGGTGGGGAGGAGGTCAGCTGCTGCGGCCCCGACTGGGCCGCGGTCTGGGCCAACCGGGCGCGGCAGCTGATGCAGAACTACCGCCAGGGTGGCGCCGCCAGGGTCTACTGGCTGACCGTGCCGAGCGCCCGCGACCCCGACCGGGCGCCGATCACCGACGCCGTCAACGCAGCCGTCCACGCGGCCGCGGCGCCGATCGCCAGCAGCGTCCGCGTCCTCGACATGGGCGCGATCTTCACCCCCGGAGACCGCTTCCGCAACGCGATCGACGTCGACGGCCGGGAGACGATCGTGCGCGAACCCGACGGCATCCACCTCAACGACGCCGGCTCCGCGCTCGCCGCCGACGCCGTCGAAGCCGCGCTCGCCGAAGACTTCGAAGAGTGATTGGCGACTTTCGCTCGCTATGCGAGCAAAAGTCGCCAATGGCTGTCTAGGTGTTCTGGGTGTAGGTGCTGAGGACCAGCTTCTGGCCCCACCTGCAGGTGACCTTGGAGCTGTACTGGACGCCCGGAACGGCGTCGTAGCGCTTCTCGGTGCAGGTGTAGTGGCCGACCTTGCGGCCGCAGACGCCCTGGGGCTTGCCGCCGGCGGTGCGGCAGTTGTTGAAGGCGAGGGTGACGCCCTTGCCTTTGGCGCAGCTGACGCCGGAGACCTTGAGCGAGGTGACGTAGGAGGCGCCGAGGTTGCGCTGCTCCTTGGCGGTCAGCGAACAGGAGCTGGCCGAGGCGCTCGCCTGCGGGGCGGCAGCCCAAGCGCCTGGGGCGAGGAGGCCGGCGCAGAGGGCCGAGGCCAGGGCGATGCCGATCAACTTCCGCATGAATCCTCCTGTTCGTGGTTCCGTCCGAAGCGGATCCCGATCCTAGCCTTTGAGGAACCGGCCCCGATCCATCAGACTGCCCCCACCACCACCGGTCAATAGGAGAGGAGCAGTTCGATGACGTTGCAGCTTGGCCAGGAGGCACCCGATTTCGAGGCGAAGACGACCGAGGGGCCGATCCACTTCCACGACTGGATTGGCGACGACTGGGCCGTGCTCTTCTCGCACCCCAAAGATTTCACCCCGGTATGCACGACCGAGCTCGGCTACATGGCGAGCATCGAGCCCGAGTTCGACAAGCGCGGGGTGAAGATCATCGGACTCTCGATCGACGCGCTCGAGAATCACGAGAAGTGGGCCGAGGACATCGCCGATACGCAGGGGACGGCGCCCAACTACCCGATCATCAGCGACGACGACTTCAACGTCGCCAAGCTCTACGAGATGCTGCCGGCCGACACCGTCGGTGACGCGGCCGAGCGCACCCCCGCCGACAACCAGACCGTCCGCAACGTGTTCGTGATCGGCCCCGACAAGAAGATCAAACTGATCCTCGTCTATCCGATGACCACGGGGCGCAACTTCGACGAGGTTTTGCGGGTGGTCGATTCTCTGCAGCTGACCGCCAACCACTAAGTCG
>JBFXEM010000401.1:0-3029 GCA_050180135.1 Solirubrobacterales bacterium
CCTCCGGCAGCCGCTCGGACATCCCCACCTGCTTGAGCTGTTCGCGCAGCGTCCCCATCATCCCGCCCGGGAACTGCTGCTGGATCGCCGCCACCGAGTACTCGACCGGGGCGCCGCGGGCGAAGCCCTGGTCGTCGGCGAGGGCGCCGAAGTGCTCGGCGACCTCGGCGAAGCGGCTGTCGTCGACGGGCACCTCGTGGCCGAGCCGGCGCAGGTTGTCGACGGTCACCTCGGTCGAGGGCATCGAGACCCCGTTGGCCAGGGTCGAGATCGCCGAGTGGGCGATCCGCACCCCCTCCTCGACCCCGATGATGTGGTTGAGATTGGCCATCGCGGTGCGGTTGTGGAAGTGCATCTCCAGCGGCGTCCCGCCGGCGGCGGCCCGCTCCTGGCAGAGCCGGATCCACCGCCGCGCGCGCTCGGGACCGAGCACGCCGGCCTCGTCGCCGAGCAGGATCGTCGCGGCCGCGTCGCCGGCGATCATCCGCGAGATCACGTCGGCGTAGTAGTCGTCGGTGTGGACCGGGGACTCGGAGAAGTTGAGCTGCGGCGAGGGCGCCATGCCCGCGTCGCGGGCGATCTTCGCGACCCGGATCATGTTCTCGGCGTCGTGCAGGCAGTCGAAGATCCAGAGGCTTTCGATCCCGTGCTTGGCGAGGGTGCGGATCCACAGCTCGACGATCGAGTCGGGGGTGACGTTCATGCCGACGATCCCGTTGGTGCGGGTGCCGGCGCGCAGCGTCGAGTTGGGCAGCGAGGCGCGGATCGCGTCCAGCCCCTTCCACGGGTTCTCTTCGCGGAAGCGCACCATCACCTCGAAGATCGAGCTGCCGGTGAGGTCGACGACCCGGTAGCCGGCGGAGTCGATCGCCGCGGCGACGGGAAGCATCTGCCCCGCCTGCATCCGCATTCCCCAATAGCTCTGCTGGCCGTCGCGCAGCGACTGGTCGACGATCTCCACGCGGGCCATCAGCCTGCGTCCTCGGGGTCGGGATTCCAGTTGGGCAGGAAGGTCTCCTCGACCCACTTCGTGTGCACGTTGCCGGCGACCACGTCGGGGTGGGCGAGCAGGTCGGAGGCGAAGCCGGCGGTGGTCTCGACCCCGCTCACCCTGAGGTGGGCGAGCGCCTGGCGCATCCGCGCCAGCGCCGCGCTGCGGTCCGGGCCGGAGGCGATCACCTTGGCCAACAGCGAGTCGTAATAGGGGGCGATGCTCCAGCCGGGGAAGCAGGCGCTGTCGACGCGGACGTCGGAGCCCTCGGGCACGACCCACTGCTCGAGCGTGCCGGGGGTCGGGGCGAAGTCGCGCTGGGGGGACTCGGCGTTGATCCGGACCTCGATCGCGTGGCCACGGATCTCGATCTCCTCCTGGCGCACCGAGAGCGGATCGCCGCCCGCGATCCGCAGCATCTCCCGCACCACGTCGACGCCGGTGACGACCTCGCTGACCGGGTGCTCGACCTGCAGGCGGGCGTTGATCTCGAGGAAGCCGGCGGTCCCCCGGTCGGGGTCGACGAGGAACTCGCAGGTGGCGGCGCCGGTGTAGTCGAGGGCGGCGATCAGGCGCACGGCGGCCTCGCCGATCTGCTGCTCCAGCGCCGCCGGGAGGTCGTGCGCGGGGGCCTCCTCGACCAGCTTCTGGTAGCGGCGCTGCAGGGTGCAGTCGCGGTTGCCGAGGTGGACGACGTTGCCCTCGGCGTCGCCCAGCACCTGCACCTCGACGTGGCGGGCGTGGCGGACGTAGCGCTCGACGAAGAGGCGACCGTCGCCGAAGGCGGCCTCGGCCTCGCCGTGGGCCTGGGCCCAGGCGCCGGGCAGCTCGGCCTCCGACTCGACCATGCGCATGCCGCGGCCGCCGCCGCCGGCCGAGGCCTTGAGCAGGACCGGGTAGCCGATCACCGAGGCGACCGCGTGCGCCTCCTCCTCGCTGGCGACGACGTCGGATCCCTCGTTGATCGGCACCTCGAGCTCTTTGGCGAGGGCGCGGGCGGTCGCCTTGTCGCCGCTGCGGCGCATCGCCTCGGCCGAAGGGCCGACGAACTCGACGCCCTCCTCCTCGCAGGCGGCGGCCAGCTCGGGGCGCTCGGAGAGGAAGCCGTAGCCGGGATGCAGCGCGTCGCACCCGCTGACCTTGGCGGCGGCGAGGACGCGGTCGACGTCGAGGTAGCTTTCCGCCGCGGCGGCGGGGCCGATGCAGACGACGCGGTCGGCGAGCTGGGCGCCGAGGCTGCCGCGGTCGGCGTCGGAGACGGCGAGCACCGACTCGATGCCCTCGTCGAAGCAGGCTTTGATCACCCGCACCGCGATCTCCCCGCGGTTGGCGACCAGGACTCGCCCGAGCTTTGGCATCGGCGTCGGCTCAGCCCTCGGGATCGACGACCACGATCGTCTGCCCGAACTCGACCGCGCCGCCGTTCTCGACCAGGATCGCGGTGACGACCCCGTCGACCGGCGAGGACACGTGGTTCATCAGCTTCATCACCTCGACGATCGCGACGGTCTCCCCGGCCGCGACCCGCCCGCCAACCTCGACGAACGGAGGCGCTCCAGGCGACGGAGCCCGCCAGAACAACCCCACGCTCGGAGACTCGATCTTCGTCCCCTTCTCCGGCACCTCGACGGCAGCCCCTGCCGGGGGTGGCACCGGAGGGGGTACCGCCCCTGAGGAAGCTTTAGCTACCGGAAGGGGCGGTGGGTCCCCTGCGGTGACAGGACCCGCGGCTGGGGCTGCCGGCGCCGGGGGCGCCATCGCCGCATCCGGCAGCGGATCGCGCGAGACGTGCAGACGATCGTCGCCGACCGTCACGACCATCTCGCGCCAGTCGCTGCGCTCGAAGGCGTCAAGAAGCGCCTTGATGGTTTCTGGGGTCATCTCCATAGAGCGCGTTCTCCTCCGTCGCTTTGGTGGCGAGCAAGTTCGATGATAGGTGCGTGAAGATCGACTTCCAACGGGCGATGACCGCGCCGCCGGGCGCCCGCGAGGTGGTCTTGGTGCGCCACGGAGCCTGTGACCCGCCGGCCCCGGACGG
>JBFXEM010000402.1:0-3025 GCA_050180135.1 Solirubrobacterales bacterium
GAGCGCATGAACCCTGGGAGCTATCTGGCTAGACGAACGAACCCTGGGAGCTAAAGAAGTATTCGGGAGGTTCGCTGGGAGGGGTTGGGGGTCTCTCGCGCACAGCGGCGTTAGCTATTCGCACCGCCCGCTGCTAGGACTGCCGCCGCTCTCCCCAGGCGAATAGCCCAGCGAGCACGAGAGACCCCCAACCCCTCACGCCAAACCCCCCGAAGCTCGCCGCTGCCCTCAGCCCGGCCGCCGACACATCAACGCCGAGCGCTCGCAGAGCGCCACCAGCTCGTCGCGCTGGTTGTAGCCGCGGTGCTCGAATTTGACGATGCCGGCGTTGGGGCGTGAGTTGGAGGCGCGGGCCTCGAGGACGGTGGTCTCGGCGTGCAGGGTGTCTCCGTGGAAGAGCGGGGCCGGGAACTCGACACGGCCGAAGCCGAGGTTGGCGACGGTGGTGCCGAGGGTCAGCTCGTAGACGGTTACGCCGACCAGCAGGCCGAGGGTGAAGAGGCTGTTGACGAGGCGCTCGCCGAACTCCGAATTGGAGGCGAACTCGGCGTCGAGGTGCAGCGGCTGCGGGTTCATCGTCATCGTCGAGAAGAGGGTGTTGTCGGCCTCGGTGATCGTGCGGGTGACCGCATGGCGGACCAGGAGGCCCTCGCTCAGGTCCTCGAACCACATGCCGCTGCGCGCTCGCTCGCTCATACCGGGAAGGCCCCATGATGGCGCCCGGCGGGGCGGCGCGTCCAGCCGGCCGCGGCGGCGAGCCGTTGCGCGAGCTCGTGGCGCAGCTCGGTTGGCGCGATCACGGCCTCGATCAGCAGCTCGCTGGCGAGGCGGGTCGCCTCCAGCTCCCGGTCGAGCTCGGCGGCGCGCTCGGCGACGAAGGCGCGGCGCTCGTCCGGATCCTCGATCGCCTCGATCCTGTTCGCCCAGACGGCGTTGACCGCGGCCTCGCCGGCCATCGCCCCGATCTGGGCCCCCTCGAGGGCGATCGTCGAGCGGGGCTCGAAACCGGGGCAGGACATCGCGTAGTAGCCGGCGGCGAAGGCCTTGCGCAGGACGACGCAGAAGCGCGGCACCTCGGCGCTCGCCATCGCCGCCACCATCTTCGCCCCGTGACGGATGATCCCGCGGCGCTCGACCGCGGAGCCGATCATGAAGCCGGGGGTGTCGCAGAGGAACAGCAGCGGCAGGTTGAAGGAGTCGCAGAGGGCGATGAAGCGGGCCGCCTTGTCGGCGGAGTCGACGTTGATCGCGCCGGAGCGGACCAGCGGCTGGTTGGCGACGATGCCGACTGTGGCGCCCTCGACCCGGGCAAAGCCGACGACCATCTCCCCCGCCCAGGCGGCCTTGATCTCGAAGAAGCTCTCGGCGTCGGCAATCCGGGCGATCACCTCGCGCACGTCGTAGGGGGTGCGCGCGCTGGCCGGCAGCACTCCCTCCCACTCGGCGCTGGCCGGCGCCGCCGCCGCGCCGGGCTGGGGGCGCTCGCCCCAGCTGCTCGGCAGGTAGGAGAAGAAGCGCTTGGCGGCCGCGATCGCCTCGGCATCGGAGGCGAAGAGCTCGTCGCCGCAGCCGGAGACGGTCGTGTGCATCGTCGCGCCGCCCATCTCCTCCAGGGTGACGTCCTCTCCGATCGCCTTCTGGGCGACCCGCGGCGAGGCCAGGTACATCGAGGCGTTGCCGTCGACCATCCCGACCCAGTCGCAGAAGGCGGGCATGTAGGCGCCCCCGGCGGCCGAGGGCCCGAGCAGGCAGCAGACCTGCGGCACCCGGCCCGAGAGCCGGACCTGGAGGTGGAAGACGCGGGCGGCGCCGCGGTGACCGGGGTGGAAGCCGAGCTGGTCGGTGAGGCGGCCCCCGGCGGAGTCGACGAGGTAGAAGACCGGCAGCAGGTCGCGGTCGGCCCGCTCCAGGGCGCGGATCTGCTTCTCGACCGAGAGCCGGCCCCAGGAGCCGGCTTTGACGGTGGGGTCGTGGGCGACGACGAGCACCTCGCGGCCGCCGACCCGGCCGCTGCCGGTCAGCACGGCGTCGGCGGGCAGCCCCTCGCGCGAGGCCGCCAGCAGTCCGTCCTCGACGAAGGATCCGGGATCGAGCAGCATCCCCAGGCGCTCGCGGACCGGCAGCTTGGTCCCAAGCCGGGAGCGGTCGCCGCCGGCGCGGGCGCGGGCGCTCAGCGCCGCCAGCGTGCTCTCGCCGCCCGCCTGCTCTCCGGATTTCGCCGCGTCACCCATTGTTCGACCAATGGGTCGAACTATATGGATAGGATGCTGCCCTTCAAGCAGCCGTATGTAGAAACTTCAACGACCTTCGGGTCCAACTTCAGGGGGATTCATTGCGTAGCCTCCTCTTCGCCGGTGCCACCCGACCTGACCTGGTCGCCAAGATCGAGCGCAGCGGCGCCGACGCGGCGATCGTAGACCTCGAGGACGCGGTGCCCGCCGCGGCCAAGGACGAAGCGCGGGAAGCGCTGCCGGAGCTGGTCGCCAGCCTCGGCGCGACGCCGGCGCTGGTTCGGATCAACGACGCCGCCAGCCCCTGGTTCGCGGCCGACCTCGACGCCGTCGCCGCGCTCGGCGTGGCCGGCGCGGTCGTCCCCAAGGCCGAGCGACCGAGCGACCTGATCACGGTCGCCGAGCGGCTCGGCGAGGGCGCCGTCGTCGTCGCCGGGATCGAGTCGGCCCGCGGCGTCGCCAACGTCGAGTCCCTGCTCGAGGGCAACGGCGCGACCTCCTGCTACTTCGGAGCCGAGGACTTCATCGCCGACCTCGGCGGTCGCCGCAGCGGCGGCGGCGAGGAGGTCCTCTACGCGCGCTCGCGGGTGGCATTGGCGGCGCGGGTAGCGGCGATCCCGGCCATCGACCAGGTCGTGATCGACTTCCGCGACGACGTCACCTTCGAACGCGACGCCGAGGCGGGCCGCGCGATCGGTTACCGCGGCAAGCTCTGCATCCACCCCTCGCAGGTGACGATCGCCAACCTCGTTTTCGCGCCCTCCGAGCAGGAGGTGGAGCGGGCGCGAGCGATG
>JBFXEM010000403.1:0-3025 GCA_050180135.1 Solirubrobacterales bacterium
CTCGGCTTCGCGCAGGCGCTTGAACTCGGCGGCGATCTCGCTCGGGTGGCGCAGGCGGGCGAGCCAGCCCCGCTCCTCGGGGGTGAAGAAGCCGCTGGCGAATAGGGCCAGCGGGTAGGCGGCGAAGAGGGCGGCGCGGCCGAGCAGGCCGAGGGCGCCGGCGCTCGGCATCAGCAGCTCGCCGAGGCCGACAAGTGCGGTGGTGGTGAGGGCGATGCGGGCGAGACGGGCCCATTCGTAGGGGACCGGGAAGAGGCGCTGGGTGAACACGTACATCAGCGCCACCACGACCAGGTAGGAGCCGACCAGGGCGAGGCCGGCGCCGACGATCCCCAGCGGTGGCACCAGCAGGAGGTTGAGGGCAACGTTGGCGACGAGCGCCGCGGCCGCGGCGGGGAAGTTGAACTCGGTGCGTCCGGTTCTGCCGAGGATCACCACCATCACCATGTAGAGGGCGTAGAGGGTGATCGCGGTCGAGACGAGACCGACGGCTTCGAAGGAGTCGAAGTATTCCGGGGACGCCAGCAGGCGGGCGATCCAGCGCGAGAACAGCCACATGCCGGTGACCACGAAGGCGCAGCCGGCGATGAAGAGGGTGACGACGGTGGCGTAGAAGCGACGGGCCTCGTCGTCGTCGCGGATCGAGTAGGCAAGCGGCGGCCAGGCGAGCTGGAAGCCGCGGACGAGGACGTTGACCGCCTGCGCGAACTTGACCGCGATCGAGTAGAGCCCGGCCTCGGCGAAGCCGACGGTGCGGGCGATGATGATGCGATCGACGACGTTGAGCAGGTAGAGCGAGACCTCGGCCGGCATCGTCGGCAGGCCGAAGCGCAGCAGCCGCTTCAGCAAGCTCGGGTCGAAGACCAGCGAGAGCCGGCGCCACTGCAGCGCGATCAGCACGGCGACGAAGGCGGCGCCGCTGGCGTAGCTGCCGACCAGGATGCCGCGGGCGCCCTCTTCGGCGCCGACCACGAGCACGATCGTCAGCCCGATCGTGACCAGGACGTTGAGGATCGTGGTCACGAAGTAGGCACGGGCGCGCTCGTCGAGTCGGAACAGGGTGAGCATGAACTCGAACATCGTCAGCACCCAGAGGCCCCCGATCGAGATCCGCACCAGTTCGGCGGTGACCGCCATTTCGTCGGGCTTGGGGCCGTGCAGCGCCTCCGCGAACGAACCGGCGAACGGCAGCGCGATCAGCGCCGCGATCGTCGAGAACCAGAAGAGTCCGGCGAAGGTGCTGTTGACGACCTCCCCCGGGACCTCGTCGTCCTTGTAGTAGAAGCGCAGCAGCGCCTCGATCAGACCGAAGCGGACGACGATGCTGACCGAGACGACCGACGCAAACAGCACCTCGGCGGCGCCATAGTCTTCCGTCGTCAGGTAGCTCGTGTAGAGCGGCAGCAGCGCGACCGCGATCAGCTTCGAGAGGATGCTGGCTGCGGTGTAGGCGGCTCCGGTGCTCGCCAGGCGGCGCAGGTATCCCGACATCCGAAAAGCCTATGCCGGCTCGCGGACCGCGGCCTCGCGGGCGGCGGCCGCGGCCAGCGAAGCGCCGGCGGCCAGCAAGACCCAGGTGATCGGGTCCTCGTAGAAGCCGGCGTAGGCCATCGTGTGGACCAGCAGCGCCACGAAGGCGGCAAGAACGGCACCGCGGCCGGCGTAGGGCGGCGCTCGCTCGGCCGCGCGCGACCACATCCCGGCGCCCATCGTCCACAGCGCGACGACGATCAGAGCCAGGTAGAGGGCGAAGCCGAGCAGCCCCTGCTCGGCGAGCACGGTGATCGGCTCGGTGTGGGACACCGAGACCGGCGCGTCCTTGTTCTCGCGGTGATCGCGGTAGGCCTCCTGGAAGGAGCCGGACCCGTAGCCCCAGAGTGGCCGTTCGGTCCAGAGTTCGGCGCCGCCCTCGACCAGATCGGCACGGCCGCTGGTCAGCACGTTGAGGTTGATCGTGCTCTTGCCGCCGGCGAAGAGGACGACGAGGACGACGCCGGCTAGGCCGACGGCGGCGGCGGCCAGCGTCCAGCGCCAGCTCCAGCGCAGCGCCGCCAGCACCGCGAGCCCGGCGAGCAGGGCGATGAAGCTCGACTCCGAGAAGGTCTGGGCGAGGCCGAACCAGAGGACCGCCAGCAGCGCGGTGAGGAGGAGGAAGGAGCGGCGGTCGCGCACCCACAGCAGCGGCGCCGTCGCGATCACCATCACCAGCGCCAGGTAGCGGCCGTAGATGTTGGGATCCCAGAAGACCGAGTTGACCCGGAAGTAGGTGTGGAACTCGTTGGAGCGAATCACCTGGTCGTTCCAGAAGAGGCTGCGGGTCGCGTACTCGACGGTCCCGACCAGGACGAAGGCCGCGGCCTCGACGGCGACGACCCAGAGGACCAGCTTCAGCAGACGCCGATCCCAGTGGACGTCGGTGATCAGCGCGTAGACGATGGAGAACGGCACCAGGAAGAAGCAGACGTTCTGGAGGCCCTTCGAGAAGTCGTCTGAGTAGAGCGTCTGGACGGCGTAGAGGACGACGACTGCCGCGAGGATCTTGGGGAGGTATGGGGCGATCCGGCCGGCGGGTCCTGTCACGGGTGGGGACGCCTGCGGGCGGTGCGTTGCTCCGTTCTCGGCGTCCCCACCCGTGCCACCCGCCGGAGGAATCTTCCAGTCCCTCCAGGCAGTTGCGATCACCGCTCCGGCGATCACGAGATAGAGGGGGACTAGGAGGTTGGCGGTGTCTCCTCCGGCGGTGAGGGGGACGCGGAAGGGGAGGGCGGCGACGATGGCGAGGGGGACGAGGATCGGCCAGCGGCGGAAGAGGTAAGCGAGCGCGGCGACAGCCACGATGCCGGCCAGGGCGAGGGCGGCGATGCGGCCGCTGCTGTGGCGGAGGTCGACGATCTGGTGGGTGTGCCACTGATCGCCGAGGATCAGGACCGGGAAGAGGACGATCGCCGCCAGCATCGCCAGCGAGCGGCCGCGGCCGGCCGGCAGCAGGATCGCGGCGGCGGCCGCGGCGGCCGCGAGCACGACC
>JBFXEM010000404.1:0-3014 GCA_050180135.1 Solirubrobacterales bacterium
ACGGTGACGATCAACCCCGTCCCCCGCGCCGCCAAGCGCTCGACGTTCTCCGCGCAGAGCCCGTAGCCGTCCGCGATGCGGTCCGGGATCAGCCAGACGCAGTCGGCGCCGAGGCCGCGCAGGGTCGAGACCATCACCGAGGTCGCGCAGACGCCGTCGACGTCGAAATCGCCGTGAACCGTGATCCTGGTTCCGGCCTCGATCGCGGCCCGAATCTGAGCTACGACCGCGTCCATGCCCTCGAAGTCCGCGGGCGCGTGCGACTCGTCTGCGGCCAGGAACGCCCGGGCGAGCTCCGGCGTGTTGTAGCCGCGGCGGACCAGCGTTACCGCAACCGGCTCGCTGAGCCCGAGATCGCCCGCGACGGCGCGGACCTCGGCGTATGAGTAGGGCGCGGCGGCGAATGCGTGGGCGGATTCCGGCACACCCTCAGGCTAGGCGGCGTCGCGGCGGATCCTTACCGCCGGCCGGTGCCTAAATTGCAGGGAAAAGCGAGAAAGCAGGAGAGCGGCGACTACTCGACCAGCCGTGCCTCTTGGCGGCGACCGATCGCCCAGATCACCCCGAGCCCGATCGCCGTTCCCGGAATCGCCAGCAGCGCCGTTCCGAAGTCCGTGTCGCCGAGGCTCCGACCGGCGATCAGCCAGACGAGCAGGCCGAAGATGACCGAACCCAGCACGGCCCCGACGAAGGCGCCGATGATCCCCTGCCAGAAGTGATCGGGCAGGAAGACGGTGAAGTGCCAGAGGGCGATGCCCATCGTGAACCAGACGACCAGTGCCATCAGATCAGCGCTTCCTTCCGTGTTTGCGGCGGGCCTGGCGGCGCGCCTTGCGCTCGGCGTTGCGCCGGCGCCGCTCCGCCGCCGCCTCGTCGCCGTCGCCGCCGGCGACGGGATCGCCGCCGTTGCCCTCGGGGTCGCTGCTGGGGGCCGCGGTTGCTACGCCACCGGAATCCGCTGCGGCGGCGGACTCAGCCGCCGGCTCAGGCCCAACCGCCTGCGGCTCGTCGAGATCAACCGTCGAGGCGCCTTCGACTTCGTCGTCGGCGGCCAGCTTCGCCACCGTGACGTCGTCGGCGAAGGCCGGTACCACCCCGCCCGAAGCCTCGGCGATCCGCAGGCGCCTGCGGATGAACCCGGGCTCGCGTTCTTTCCAGGCGGTCAGGACCGGCGAGGCGATGAAGATCGACGAGTAGGTACCGGAGAGGATCCCGATCAGCATCGCGAACGCGAAGTCCTGCAGCGTCGCGCCGCCGAAGATCAGCAGCGAGGTGACCGCCAGCAGGGTGCAGAAGCTGGTCGCGAGCGATCGCGTCAGGACCTCGCTCATCGAGCGGTTGACGATCTGGGAGAACGCCGCCCGCGGCATCCGCGGGACGTTCTCTCTTATTCGGTCGAACACGATGATCGTGTCGTAGATCGAGTAACCCAAGATCGTCAGGAAGGCGGCGACCGTCCCGCTGCTCACCTCTTTTCCGGTCAACGAGTAGATGCCGGCGGTGATCAGGACGTCGTGGAGGATCGCGATCAGGACCGGGACCGCGAACTTCGGCTCGAACCGCAGGGCGACGTAGCCGGCGATCACCAGCATCGAGAAGATCAGGGCCTTGAGGGCGCTGTTGGCGACCTGTTCGCCGAAGGTGGGGCCGACGCTGGTGCTGTCGAAACCGTCTTCGGCGACCCCGTACTCGTCCTCGAGCACGCGTTCGACCTCTTTCACCTCGCCTGGGCCGAGCTCGTTGGTCTGGATCTGGAAGACGTTGTCGCCCAGCACCGGGTCGGAGACCTGCTGGATCTCCTCGCCGGAGATCCCGACCGTGTCCAGCGCTTCGCGAACGCCTTCCTCGTCGGTCGCCAGCACCAGCGCCACCTTGACCCGCGTGCCCGACTCGAAGTCGATCCCGAAGTTGAGCTGCTTGGTCGCCAGGGCGAACCCGCCGATGATGAGGATCACGCCGGAGATCGAGAAGAACCAGCGGCTGGCGCCCATGAAGTCGAAGTGCCAGCGCATCCCCTCGCCGCCGGCGCCGAGGGCGCGCGGGGAGTTCAGCAGGGACGAGCGGCTCATGCTGCCGAGCAGGGCCTGGGTAAAGACGACCGCCGTCAGCAGCGAGACGATCGTGCCGACGCCGAGGGTGAAGGCGAACCCTTTGACCCCGGCGGTTGCCAGCACGAAGAGGATGAACGCCGTCAACAGGGTGATGACGTTGGCGTCGATGATCGTGCTGATGCCGCGTTTGTAGCCGGTCGCGATCGCGCTCGACATCGAGCGCCCAGCCCGCACCTCCTCCTTTATTCGCTCGAAGATGACGATGTTCGAGTCGGCTGCGACCCCGATCGTCAGCACCAGACCCGCGATCCCCGGCAGCGTCAGGGTGATCGGGATCAGGTCGATGAGGGCGAAGAAGATGAGCCCGTAGGCGCCCAGCGCGATCGCGGCGATGAAGCCGAGGAAGCGGTAGTAGAGGAGCAGGAAGAGGATCGTGAGGGCGACGCCGATGATCCCGGCCTTGATGCCTTCGTGCAGGGCCTGGGTGCCGAGGGTCGCCGAGACCTGGGTCTGGCTGATCAGCTTCAGGTTGATCGGCAGGGCGCCGATCTGCAGCGTCTTCGCCAGGTCCTGGGCCTCGCCGATGTCTTTGAACCCGCCGGAGATCTGGGCGCCGGTGCGGCCGTCGATCCCGTCCGGGTTTTCGGAGAAGTTGATGATCGGGCGGGTTTTGACTTCGTTGTCGAGGATGACCGCGAAGTGACCCGAGAGCGCCGCCGCCTGTTCGCCGGCGACCGGGCCGATCGCCTGCGCCTGCCCGCGCTGGGCGATCCGGCGGGTGATTTCCTGGAACGACTCCCGGCCCTTGTCGGTGAATTTGAACGAGACCTGGGGTTCGTTGAACTGGCCGTAGGTCTGTTCGGGATCGGTGATGTCGGTGCCGCTCAGCGCCGGGTCGTCCTTGAGCGCGTACCAGCCGGGCTGGGCGGTGGGATCGACCGTTCCTTCTTCGTCGGTCGGCAG
>JBFXEM010000405.1:0-3007 GCA_050180135.1 Solirubrobacterales bacterium
TCCTCACGCGCAAGACTTCCAAGCCACCCAAGTGGATGGGGAAACTGGAGACGGCGGAGCCGAAGCTCTCATTCCGACTCGGGTTTCTCCTGCTTGGGATCTTTCCGACCGACATCCTCACCTCGCTCGCCGTTGGTGGCACGATCGCCGGAAATGGGGATCCCTGGTGGCAGGTTCTGCCTTTTGTCGCGATGGTGATGCTCTTCGTCGCCTCACCGTCCCTGCTCGTGATCGTTCTCGGGCAGCGGGGACAAACCCTTCTGCCCAAGGTCAGGGATTGGATGAACGACAACTCCTGGGTCGTCAGTGAGATCGTCATTGCGCTCTTTATCGCTCTCACCGCCAACAGCCTTGCCGGCTAGGTCCCTTGCTCGGGCTTGGTCCATGAAGAGGAGGAGAAAGCCATGGAGTTCTTCGTTCCCACTGTCGATGGTTCAGAACACATGTATCCCGGGCGCGACGAGAAGGTCTGGGACTCCTGTCGAAAGCAGGCGGAATTGGAGGTAGGCGCAGAGGCCCTCGATCGACGGGTCTACCGCCTCGAGTACGAGCACGCCGGCTCTACGCTGACAGCTCAGGTCGGCGAGCCATGTGAGGGCTATTGCGATTGCCAGGTGGTCACGGCGATCATCGCCTTCCCCAACAGCTACAAGATCTGCTGCGTGGTGAAGGGGCGCTTGATGGTGGGGGCGACGCCAATCGTTCGACTCGAAGACGCGCTGGGCGCAGAGGACTTCGGTAAGCCGAGCTGAGCGCGACTATCTTCGCGAGCTCATCGGCGACTCCGCCCGGAACGCGAAGGATCGCGCGCGGAGGCGCTTCATGCAGTTCCTTCTTGGTGGGCGGATAGCCGGATGGAGCCGCGCGCGCGAGCGTGCGCATGTCAACTTCGTCTCGGTTCCCGACAACCTCCCAGCCTGGCCGGGTCAGCCCTCGGTCGAGTGCGCGGGCCAGTAGTCGTTGCGCGTGTGGTGGTAGGGCAGGAAGACCTCGCGGGGGGTCCGCGCGACCACGTTGCACTTGGCCCGCATGTCGGCCTCGGTGTAGGTGGCCCGGATCACCCCGGTCACCGGGATTTGGTCGAGCGGGTCGTCGGCGGTGCCGCGCAGCCGCAGGGTGCCGGTGCCCTCGAGGGCGACCCGGGCTTGGGCCTCGAAGTCGGCCCGGGTGAGGATCGCGTCCTCTTCTAAACCGACGCCGTCGGCGGCGGGTCGGGACTTGAAGTTGAAGCTGGAGCGGCGGTGGATTCCGGGCCCGAGATCGCTCTCCATCTCGCCTTCGAGCTCGACGATCTTCAACCCGCCTCGCTCCAGTGACCCACGCAGCCGGTCGCCCTGTCTGCGCAGGCAGCTGCTGGCCATTTTCTTCGGCTCGCCGAACACGTCGCGTCCGTAGATGATCGACGCGTCGGTGTCCATGTACTGGAAGAAGTTGTAGTCGCCCGCGACGCCATCGTGGCGCACGCTGATGTAGAGGGCGCCGCCGGCGAAGTCCCCGACGCAGTTGGACTGCCAGCGCCCGACCATCGCCCGCATCCGTGGCTCCTCGGCGGGTTCGAGCGGCGGTGGCAGAACCTCCTCGACGAAGCCCGGGTCGACCAGGAATTCGACCGAGAGGGACTCGGCGGCGCCGAAGCTCGGATTGCCGATCGCCGCCTCGATCCGCGCGATCTCCTCGGCTGTCTTCACGAATCCCATCGCCCGGCCAACGATCCCAGGTCCCCGTCCCGGCGCGAGCCCCGCGCGGCCCCCGCTTGGGGAAAGTCAAAGGCTTAGGGAATCATTGCTCCCGTGGAGTCCAACTCGACCCGCCACCTCGACTGGGACGGCTGCTTCAACGTCCGCGACCTCGGCGGCCTGGAAACGGCGGACGGACGGCGCACGCGCCGGGCCGCGGTCGTTCGCGGCGACTCGCTCGGCTGTCTCAGCGCGCGTGGGTGGGAGCAGCTACAGGCGCACGGCGTGCGGACGGTGGTCGACCTGCGCAACGAGGACGAGTGGGGCGTGGACGCGGCGCCCCGCCCGCCATCGATCGAGACGATCCGGATTCCGCTCGACGAAACCGCCGATCGCGAGTTCTGGGACGACTGGGAAAACGGACCCCAGTACGCGACCCCCCTCTACTACGGCCCGCACCTGCACCGATTCCCCGACAAGAGCGCCGCGGTGGTTACCGCGATCGCCCAGGCGCAGCCCGGCGGGGTCGCCTTCCACTGTGCCGGCGGTAGAGACCGCGCCGGCCAGGTTGCGATCCTGGTTCTGGCCTTGGCCGGAGTCGCCGAAGAGGAGATCGTCGCCGACTACCTGCTCAGCCACGAGCGGCTGCCGGCGCTCTACGAGTCGAGGGGCGAGGAGGACCAGACGCCGCTCGTCCGGGGGTTCTTGCGCGAGCGGGGGACCAGCGCCGCGGCCGAGATCCGGCGCCTTCTGGAAGCGGACCTCGAGGCCGTCCTCGCGGGGGGCGGTCTCCGACCGGGGGACGTCGCGGCGCTGCGGGCGCGACTCCTAGGCGCCTGATGTAGCGCTGCAGTGGATTCCTGGCTCGCGAAAAGCCGTCCGACGATGATGCGAACATCTGTTCGTATCGACAGAGAAATCGGCCAGGAGGGCATGAGATGTGGAAATACGAGCTGTTCACAGAGGCTGATGGGGAGTGGCGTTGGCGGTTGCGCGTCGGCCTCGAGGTCGTGGCGACCTCGGCGGAGGCGTTCAGCACGCGCCTGGAAGCGCGGCGGGCGCTGGTGAGGGCGCGGGCCCACGCGGGTCAGGCAAAGCTCCCGGTGGCCGAAGGGGTTGGCGACGTGCTGGGCGAGGTGCTGGAGCGGATCGCCAAGCGCGACGAGGAGGAACAGGAGCGCCGGACCTCGATCGCCGTCCTCAACTGAGGGGCCGGCGGGCGGCTGGCGCGGGGCGCTAGCCGTTGCCGTTGAGGTTGCGGACCACCTTGCTGATCCGCGCGACTTCCAGTTCGAGCGCTTCCTGATTTTCGGTCAAGGTTTCGACCTGTT
>JBFXEM010000406.1:0-3001 GCA_050180135.1 Solirubrobacterales bacterium
CAACCGGGTCGCCGTCAACACGCTGGCGGCACCGGCCCTCGCCACCGCCGGCAGCGGCGACGTGCTCTCGGGCATGGTTGCCGCCCTGCTGGCGCGCGGCCTCGATCCCTTCGCGGCCGCCTGCGCGGCCGTCCTCGCCCACGCTCGCGCGGGCCGCGACGCGACCGCCCGGATCGGCGCCGCGGAGTCGGTCATCGCGACCGACGTGATCGACTCGATCGCCGTTGGCCTGCGTCCCGATCCGGCGGTCGAATAACCTCTGAGCGATGGAGCGTGCGGTCGCCCGGATCGACTTCGATGCGATTCGTGCCAACTGCGCCAGGCTCAAGGACGAGCTGCGGGACACCGAGCTCTGCGCCGTCGTCAAGGCCGATGGCTACGGGCACGGGGCCGACGGCTGCGCGGGTGCGGCCCTTGCGGGGGGTGCCACCTGGCTGGCGGTCGCCACCGCTGTCGAGGCCGAGGCGGTCGGGCGGCGCTACCGGCATGTGCCGTTGCTGACCATGGGGTCGCTGACCCAGCAGGAGGTTGACATCGTCCTCGCTGCCAGCTCGGAGCTCTCTGTCTGGCGCCCCGGCTTCCTCGAGATGCTCTCGGCGCGGGCCTCGGCCCAGGGTTCGGGTGCCCGCGTCCACGTCAAGTTCGACAGCGGCATGGGTCGCCTCGGCAGTCCGGACCCCGACGAGGTGCTGGCGCTGGCTCGCGCCTGCGACGCGGACCCGAACCTCGAGCTGTCCGGCGTCTGGACCCACTTCGCGACCGCTGACGAACCCGATTCCGGCTTCTTCGACGAGCAGCTCGATCGCTTCGAGCGCGTCGCCGCCGCGGTCAAGGCGGAGTTTCCGACCGTGCTCGTCCACGCCGCCAACAGCGCCGCCGTCTTCCGCGAGCGGCGCTCGCACTTCGACCTCGCCCGCTGTGGGGTCGCGATCTACGGCCTCGATCCCTTTCAGGGCGACCCGGCCGAGCGCGGCCTGAGGCCAGCGCTCTCGCTGCGCTCCTATGTGGCCGACGTCAAGCGCTTCCCTGCCGGCGCCAGCGCCGGCTACGGCCAGCGCTGGACCGCCTCCGCGGACACCTGGGTCGGCGTGATCCCGCTCGGTTACGGCGACGGAGTGCGCCGCGCGCTCACCAACAACGCCGAGGTCCTGGTCGGCGGCCACCGCTACCCGCTGGTCGGCACCGTCTCGATGGACAACATCACGATCGACCTCGGCCCCGAGCGCGAGGTCGAGGCCGGGGCGGAGGCGGTCCTGATCGGCCGCCAAGGCGACGAGGAGATCCGCGCCGAGGAGGTTGCTCAGCGCCTCGACACGATCAACTACGAGGTCACCTGCGCGCTCAGCTCGCGGGTGCCGCGGCGGCCTGTGGCGCGTTAGTCGCTATATGAGCGACCGAAGCGCCAACCCTCTGCCGGCACTCGCCGCCGCCCCGCTCGTCGCCGCGGTTCGTGCCGCGCTCGGCGAGGCGGAGGGAGTGTGGATCGTCGGCGGCGCCGTCCGCGACGCCGCGCTCGGGCGCGAGGTCGGGGACGTCGACCTCGCGGTCGCGGGTGACCCCGGTGCCGTTGCCAAGGCGATCGCCGCCGCGCTCGGGGAGCACGCCTTCGAGCTCTCGGCCGAGTTCGGGACCTGGCGCGTCGCCGGTGGCGACGATGGCTGGCAGGTCGATGCGACCGTGCTGCGCGGTGGCGGGATCGAGGCCGACCTCGGCGCGCGTGACTTCACGATCGGCGCCGTCGCCGTGTCGCTGAGCGGGACGGCGGAGCTGATCGATCCGTTCGGCGGCCTTGCCGACCTCGAGCGCAAGCTGTTGCGGACCGTTTCGGCAAGCAGCTTCGGGGACGACCCGCTGCGGCTGCTGCGGGCGGCCCGGCTGGGCGCCGAGCTCGGGTTGGAGCTCGACCCCGACACCGTCGCCCAGGCGCGAGCAGCCGCTCCCCACGCCGCCGATCCGGCCGGCGAGCGCCAGCTCACCGAGCTGCGGCAGCTGATCGGCGGCCCCGACCCCCTGCGCGGTCTGGCGCTGCTGGACGAGCTCGAGCTGACCTCGGTGGTGCTGCCCGAGCTCGACGCCCTCCGCGGCGTCGGGCAGGGGCCCAACCACCACCTCGACGTCCACGGCCACACGATCGCCGTCCTCGAGCACACGCTCGAAGTCGAGCGCGAGCTGCCGCGCTTCGCCGGCGAGCGCGCCGACGAGCTCGCGGCGCTGCTGGCAGAGCCGTTGGCCGACGAGATGACTCGCGGCACCGCCCTGCGCTTCGGCGCACTTCTCCACGACATCGCCAAGCCGCAGACCCGCGCCGAGCGCGACGGCTTCGTCGGCTTCCGCGGCCACGACGTCGCCGGGGCGGAGACGATCGGCGTGATCTGCGCCCGCCTGCGCGCCAGCCGCCGCCTCACCCAGCACCTACAGGGGCTGGCGCTCCACCACCTGCGGCTCGGGTTCATGATTCCGGAGGCGCCGCTGCCGCCGCGCCGGGTCCACGACTACCTGCGGGCTACCGAGCCGGTCCCGGTCGACGTCACCCTGCTGACGATCGCCGACCGCCTCTCGGCCCGGGGCGCGGGGCCGCTGGCCAGTCCCGCGATGGTCGAGGCGCATCTCGCGTTGGCGCGCGAAACGATCGCGGCCGCGCTCGACTGGCGTCGCGACGGGCCGCCCCCGCCGCTGTTGCGCGGCGACGAGCTGGCGGCCGAGCTGGGGATCGAGCCGGGGCCGGAGCTGGGGCGGGTGATGGCGGAGCTGGAGGCTGCCCAATACGCGGGTGAGATCGCCGATCGCGACAACGCGATCGAGCACGCGCGCAACTGGCTGACCTGGTCGGGGGAAGAGCCCTGAGCGGTCCTCGGCGCCCAGGCGACGAGGGAACGTGCCGTCCGGCACACGCCGTCCGCTAGGCTGCCCGCCGCATGGCTAAAGAGGAAAAGATCGAAATGGAGGGCGAGATCACCGAGGCCCTCCCGAACACGATGTTCCGGGTCAAACTGGACAACGG
>JBFXEM010000407.1:0-2988 GCA_050180135.1 Solirubrobacterales bacterium
ACCGAGTCTCTTGTCTGTCCATGTGCGGCCGCCGATCCGATCTCGGGCCTCTAGCACGAGCGTGGCGTGCCCGCGGCGGGAAAGTTCGCGGGCGACGGTTAACCCCGCAAATCCCGCTCCTACTACGACAGCATCGACTTTTTCATCCATTGGACCTCTCACCCTTTTTCTCGCTGAACGGATCTCGATCGGGTTGTAGAGATCACCCGCTGACGACGAAGACCTTCTCGATCGGAGACGTGATTCGCCAGATCGCGTGAGTGCCCTTCGTGAACGACGCTATATCTCCGGCCTCCAGTTTCACCACGTCTCCGCCGTCGAGTTCGACTTCGGCTTCGCCGCGAATGATGTGCATCGTCTCGTCGCCGCCGAACTGGTAGTCGATTGTGCAGACGCCGGCGCGCCACATACCGGCCAAGAGCTGACCCTCTCCGGCCGACTCCTCCCGCAGCATGTGCACGAACGTCTCGGGATCGCCGTCGATGATGTTCATTTCGAACGGCGCGTAGTCCTCCGTGTCAGCCCGGGAGACGTAGAAGCTTTGCGTCGCGGTCATTTGGATCCTTTCGTCGAATGCCCGACAATGGCGTGGTCGGAGCCGTTTCTGTGCCCCAGAAGCGTGATACACCCGCGGCAATCCCTCGAGAGCGAGGGCGGGCCGTCCCGGATGAGCGTTTTTCAGCCATGGATTCCTTGCGGCTCCAGGGACTTCAAAGGGCCTCGACATCATTGGACCTATATTATAGCCATTGGGACGTTCTTGCAAACCGAATATGCAATCCACTTCGAGCTTCGGAATCCCGATCATCCGTACGAGCCGAGGAGACTCGACCCGATGCAGCCTTCGTCGCCGTAGCCGACACACACAACCACCGGGCGCTCTTAATTCGACTCCAGGTGGGTCGCCGAGGATTCAGTTTCCCTGCCCGTACCGAAATTCCGGAGCCCGCAGGAGAGATGGCCGGTCCCGCGAGTACGGCGGCGGAAGCCATCGGCCTTAGGTCAACCATCATTTGTCTTAACTCTCGTTAATCGAGTAGCAGCACCTCGAGCGTGCGCGGGCCGTGGACCCCGCTCACACGCTCCAGTTCGATATCGCTCGTCGCCGAGCAGCCGGAGACGAGTGTGAGCGGCTGGCCCGCCCTCGCTGCGGGGGCAAGCCGCTCGATCGCCTCCGGCACTAAATCGACAAGCTGATCGGCCCGAACGACGCAGAGGTGGAAATCGGGAACCAACGTCAGCGCGCGTCGGCCCTGGCCAGCGCCACCGTCGAGCACCACGGTGCCGGTTTCGGCGATCGCGACGGCGCAGCCGCTTACCGCCGCGTCGATGGCCTCCAGATCGGCAGCAAGCTCCGCGCTGTCCTCGAGACAGGTGACGCCCGGCGGGCGCCAGGCGAACGGTAGATCGGCCGGAATTACGACTCGCCCCGCTCCCCTCGCCCGCAGCGATGCCGCGATCGCCTCGCTGACGGCGTCGGCGGCGGCGAACGTGCAGCGGGCGCCATAACCGCGACAACGCTCGACGAAGCGCAACCGCACCCCGGACTTATCGCGGTCGCTCCGCGAGCGGTAGCGGCGAGGAAGGTCTTTGGCCTTGGCTTGATCCGGACCAAGCGCCCCCCGCACCCGCGCCAGCACCGCCTCCCGGTCGGCCGGCTCGGTGCCGGACCCGTGCGCGTTCAAGTCCCCTGCTTCCGATCCCGCCACCACTCGCGGAAGCTGGCGTTCGGCAGGTCCGGCAGCTCTCGCGACGTCGTCCACCGCGCCAACGGCCCGGCGAACCGAAGGCCGGGGGCGATCATCAGCGGCTTGCCGAGGGCGCGGCCGACTCGCTGGGCCCGCTCGTACCCGTGGCGACTGTTAAACGCCCGGGCGAGAGCCCGCATCGCGACGCCCTCAGCGTCGAGCCTGCCCTTCGCCTCCATCGAGCGTCCGCGGAGGTAGACGAGGACCGAGGGGATGTCGATCTTAACCGGGCAGACCTCGTAACAGGCACCGCAGAGCGAAGAGGCGAACGGCAGCGTCCCCGCCGCCTTGAGCCCCTCCAACTGGGGGGTGAGGATCGCCCCGATCGGACCGGGATAGACGGATTCGTAGGCGTGGCCGCCGACCTGCCGGTAAACCGGGCAGGCGTTGAGGCAAGCGCTGCAGCGGATGCAGGCCAGCGTCTGCCGTGAGGAGACCTCAGCGAGGACGTCGGTCCGGCCGTTGTCGAGCAGTACGAGGTGGAACTGCTCGGGGCCGTCGGCGCGCCGGGTCCCGGTCCAGAGCGAGGTGTAGGGATTCATCCGCTCACCGGTCGAAGAGCGCGGCAGCAGCTGCAAGAAGACCTCGAGATCGCGCCAGAGCGGCACCACCTTCTCGATCCCCATCACCGTGATGAGAGTCCGGGGCAGGGTCACACACATGCGGCCGTTGCCCTCCGACTCGACCACCCCCACCGCCCCGGTCTCAGCGACGGCGAAGTTGGCGCCGCTGATCGCCACCGTGGCCTCGGAGAACTTCCGCCGCAGGTGTCTCCGCGCCGCGTCCACCAGTTCCTTCGGATCGTCGCCCAGCGAGTCGTCGGCGATCGTCCGCGCGAAGAGGTCCCGGATCTCCTTGCGATTGCGGTGGATCGCGGGCACGACAATGTGGGACGGCTGGTCGTTCCCGAGCTGGACGATCAGCTCCGCCAGGTCCGTCTCGACGACGCCGATGCCGGCCCGGGAGAGGGCCAAGTTCAGGTCGATCTCGGCCGTCGTCATCGACTTCACCTTGATCGCCTCGCTCGCGCCGGCTTCCTCGACGAGACCGACCACGATGCGATTCGCTTTCTCCGCGTCTGCGGCCCAGTGGACGACCCCCCCGGCGGAGCGGACACCGCGCTCGAGCGTGATCAGGTGCTCGTCGAGGTGCTCGAGGGTGCTCTCCTTGATCGCGCGACCAGCCTCCCGCAGCTCCTCCCAGTCGGGCAGCTCGGCGACCACCTTCGCCCGCTTGCTCC
>JBFXEM010000408.1:0-2982 GCA_050180135.1 Solirubrobacterales bacterium
CGACACCGCCGGTGTGGAAGGTCCGCATCGTCAGCTGGGTCCCAGGCTCACCGATCGACTGGGCGGCGATGATGCCGACCGCGTCGCCGATATTGACCATGAACCCGGTCGCCGGAGCGACGCCGTAGCAGGAGCGGCACACACCCGATTCGGCCTCGCACTTGAGCGCCGAGCGGACGGGGATTTTCGTCTCCTCGTCCTCGAACGCCTCGGCGATCGCTTCGACGTCGGCCAGGGTGATCATCTGGTTGCGCTTGAGCAGCTCCCGACCGCGTTTGGTCTCGAGCTTTTTCGCGGCCAGACGGCCGAACAGGTTGTCGTTGAGCGAGCCGTCCTCCTTGCGGAGATCCATCTCGATGTGGTCTTTGGTCTTGCAGTCCTCTTGGCGCACGATCACGTCCTGGGCGACGTCGACCAGGCGGCGGGTGAGGTAACCGGAGTCGGCCGTCCTCAGCGCCGTGTCGGCGAGGCCCTTTCGGGCACCGTGGGTGGAGATGAAGTACTCGAGGACCGACAGACCCTCCATGAAGTTGGCCTTGATCGGCCGCTCGATGATCTCCCCTTTCGGGTTGGCCATCAGGCCGCGCATCCCGGCCAGCTGGCGGATCTGTTTGAACGATCCACGCGCTCCCGAGTTGGCCATCATGAAGATGGGGTTGAGCTCGTCGAGGTTGTCCTCCATCGCCTGGGCAACCTCGTCGGTAGCCCGGTTCCAGTGCGCCGTCACGGCCTCGTGACGCTCCTCGGCGGTGATGTAGCCGTCGTCGTACTGGCCGACGATCGCTTCGGTCTCCTTCTCGTAGCGCTCGAGGATTTCAGCCTTCTCGGGCGGCGAAACGACGTTGTTCTTGGCCACCGTGATCCCGGCTTTGCTCGCGTACTGGAAGCCGAGGTCCTTGAAGGCGTCGAGCACCTGTGAGACCGGCGGCGCCCCGTAGGCGACGACCAGGTCGGAGACCATCTTGTTGACGTCCTTCTTCTTCAGCGAGAAGTTGACGAACTCGAACTGCTCCGGGTCGAAGTCCTCTTCGAGGGCGTCGGCGAGGGCACGCTCGATCTTCTCGTTGAAGATGATCCGCCCGACCGTGGTCAGGAAGTGGCCGCGGCCAGCCCGCCGGTACTCGGCCTGGTCGTGCAGTTTGCAGCCACCGTTCTCGTAGACGAGCTCGGCCTCCTGGGAGGAGCGGAACACCTTGACCTTGCCGGCCCCGTTGGCACCCTTGCCGGCCTTCAGCTCCTCGTCGATCTTTTCCAGCTCGGCGCTGTCCGGACCGTAGGTGAGGTAGTAGATGCCGAGCACCATGTCCTGGGTCGGGGTCGCCAGCGGCGCCCCGTGGGCCGGAGAGAGGATGTTGTTGGCGGACAGCATCAGGATCCGCGCCTCGGCCTGGGCCTCGGCGGAGAGCGGCACGTGGACCGCCATCTGGTCGCCGTCGAAGTCGGCGTTGAAGGCCGAGCAGACGAGCGGGTGGACCTGGATTGCCTTGCCCTCGACCAGGATCGGTTCGAAAGCCTGGATGCCGAGACGGTGCAGGGTCGGGGCCCGGTTGAGCAGCACCGGGTGCTCGTGGATGACTTCCTCGAGCACGTCCCAGACCTCGGGGATCATCGACTCGACCATCTTCTTCGCCGCCTTGATGTTCTGCACGGCTTTGCGCTCGACGAGCTGGGCCATGATGAACGGCTTGAAGAGCTCGAGCGCCATGAGCTTCGGCAGACCGCACTGCTGCAGGCGCAGGTTCGGGCCCGAGACGATCACCGATCGACCCGAGTAATCCACGCGCTTGCCGAGCAGGTTCTGGCGGAAGCGACCCTGCTTGCCCTTGAGCATGTCCGAGAGCGACTTCAGGGGACGGTTGCCGGGGCCCGTGACCGGGCGACCGCGACGGCCGTTGTCGAAGAGGGCGTCGACCGCCTCCTGCAGCATCCGCTTCTCGTTGTTGACGATGATCTCGGGAGCGCCGAGGTCGAGCAGCCTTTTCAACCGGTTGTTGCGGTTGATCACGCGGCGGTAGAGATCGTTGAGGTCGGAGGTCGCGAAACGGCCGCCGTCGAGCTGGACCATCGGGCGCAGCTCCGGCGGGATCACCGGCACCGCGTCGAGGATCATCCAGTCCGGCTTGTTCTCCGAGTGGAGGAAGGCGGAAGCGACTTTGAGGCGCTTGACCGCGCGGGCCTGTTTCTGGCCTTTGGAGCTGTTGATGATCTGCTCCAGTTCCTCGCAGTCGGCCTCGAGGTCGACCTGTTCGAGCAGGTCCCGCACCGCTTCGGCACCCATGCCGCCGCGGAAGTACTCGCCCCAGCCGAAGGGAGAGCCGAAGCGGTCCTTGAGCTCACGGAAGACGGTCTCGTCGTTGACGACGTCCTTCGCCTTCATCTCCGTGAAGATCTTCCAGACTTCGCCCATGCGGTCGATCGCCTCTTCGAGGTAGGCCTCGGTGTCGGCGATCTCGGCGTCGAACTGTTTGCGCAGTTCTTTGGTCATTTTCGCCCGCTCGTCGTCCTTGAGCTTGCGCAGCTGGGCCGAGGTCAGTTTCAGCGAGTCGGCCCAGATGTGGTCCTCGTCGTCGAATTTGTCCTGGGTGCCGTCATCGAGGTAGGCGATCCGGCGCTCGAGCGACTCGTTCAGCTCCTGCGTCCGTTTCTGCCGTTCCGACTCGTAGGAGTCGGTGACTTTTTTGACCTCTTTCTCGAGTTTCCCGATGTCCTTGTCCCGGGCCTCCTCGTCGACCCAGGTGACCATCGAGGCCGCGAAGTAGAGAACCTTCTCGAGCTCTTTCGGAGCCATGTCGATCAGGTAGCCGATCCGGCTCGGGACTCCCTTGAAGAACCAGATGTGGGAGACCGGCGAGGCGAGGTCGACGTGACCCATGCGCTCGCGGCGGACCTTGGAGCGGGTCACCTCGACGCTGCAGCGCTCGCAGACGATGCCCTTGTAGCGGACGCGCTTGTACTTGCCGCAGTAGCACTCCCAGTCCTTGG
>JBFXEM010000409.1:0-2975 GCA_050180135.1 Solirubrobacterales bacterium
GCCTGGAGCGCCTCGGCCGCCGGGCGCCGGTGATCGCCTTCCCCGATGGCGGCGACCACAGCTACTGGCACAACCGCCGCGACGGCGCCCGGGTGCGCTACGTGATGCGCGAGGTGATCCCGACCGTGACCCGCGAGTTCGGCACCGACCCGGGCCGGGTCGCGATCGGCGGCATCTCGATGGGCGGTTTCGGCGCCTACGACCTCGCCCTCCTGCACCCCGATCGCTTCTGCGCGGTCGGCGGTCACTCGGCGGCGCTCTGGTTCGAGGGCGGCGAAACCGCCCCCGGCGCCTTCGACGACGGCGCCGACTTCGAGCGCAACGACGTGGTCGGGATGGTCCGGGCCGACCCGAACGCCTTCGGCGAGATGCGGGTCTGGAACGACTACGGCAGCGAAGACCCCTTCCGCGGCTACAACGAAGGTCTCGTCGGCTACCTCGAGGCGGGGAGCGCCGACCTCAGCGCCCACACCTGGCCCGGCGGCCACGAGGGCTCCTACTGGACCCGCCACTGGCCCGCCTACCTGCGCTTCTACGCCAACTCGCTCGCGCACTGTTGATGCCCGCGCGGCTGCCGCTCGTCCTCCTCGTCGTCGCCCTGGTGCTGGCCGGCTGTGGGTCGAGCGAGCGGCCGGAGGCGACGCCGACCGCCTCGTCGCCACCGGCCAGCGCCAAAGCGACGGTGAGCGAACTGACGATCGCCAGCGAGGCGGTCGGGCGCGAACTCGGGGTCAGCGTGGTCGAGCCGGCCGGCCGGGACGAGCGGCGGCCCCTGCTGGTCTTCCTGCACGGCGCCGGCGGCTCGAGCCAGAGCTTCCTCGGCAACGAAGCCGTGCTCGGCGGCCTCGCCGCACTGGGCGCACGCGCACCCGTCGTCGCCTTTCCTGAAGGCGAGGAAAGCTGGTGGCACGATCGCGGCAGCGGCGAATGGGGGCGCTACGTCGTCCGTGAGGTGATCCCGGCGATCAGCCGCCGCTACCGGACCGCCCCGCGCCGGGTCGCGATCGGCGGCATCTCGATGGGCGGCTTCGGCGCCTACCACCTCGGCCTCGCCTACCCACGGCGCTTCTGCGCCGTCGGCGGCCACTCGGCCGGTCTCTGGCTCGACCCGGGCGAAGAATTCCCCGGAGCCTTCGACGACGAGGCCGACTACGAGCGCAACGACGTCCTAACCGCGGTCGAGGCCGATCCCGACGCCTTCGGCAGCGCCCGGGTCTGGAACGACTACGGCGACCGGGATTGGTTCGTGGCCGGCAACGCCGCCTTCGTCGCCACCCTGGAAGGCGGCGACGCCGACCTCAGCGCCCACGTCTGGCCCGGCGGCCACGACAGCGCCTACTGGGACGCCCACTGGCCCGCCTACCTGCGCTTCTACGCCAACTCCCTCGCCCACTGCGACTGAGCGGAGCGCCTGCCTTTTGTCACCCTCTGGGTTGCAAAAGGCAGGAGGACAGTCGATGCTCGGGTCAGGTGCTTGGAGAGCCGGCGGGAGGGGTGCCCTTGGGCGGCGGCGGACCCCAGCTTTCGCGGCCGTCGCTGGTCGCGATCGGGATCTTCGGACCGCCCATCGCCGGCGTGTCGAGGGTGACGTCGACGATCGCCTTGACGCGGGAGAGGACCTCGCGGGCCGAGCTCTTGCGGCCCTGGTAGCCCCAGTGGTGGAGGTCGGCGGTGAGGCCGGTGGCCTCGATCCCGGCTTCGTCGGCGAGGAAGAGCGCCCGCGGCATGTGGAAGCCCTGGGTGACGACGACCGCGTCGCGGACGCCGAAGATCGAGCGCGCCCGCACCATCGTCGCCCAGGTTTCGAAGCCAGCGTGGTCCTCGAAGACGTCCTCGGGGTCGACCCCGTCAGCGACCAGCGCCTTGCGCATCGTGTCCGGCTCGTCGTAGACCCAGCTGCCGTGGTCGCCGGAGACGAGGATCTTCTCGACCTTGCCGGCGTGCCATAGCCGCGACGCCTGCTCGACCCGGTCCGCCAGCATCGCGCTCATCCTGCCGCTGCGCTCGACCAGCGCCCCCGGCACGATCGCCACCTCCGCCGCCGGCACCTCCCCCACCTCGTCGGTGTACTCCCCACCCGCGCTGAGCACATAGACGTTCGCGGCTGCCACCAGCAGCACCACGAGCGCCGCCCCGCCGATCGCAGCCATCGAGAGCCGCGGCCAGCGCCGCAACGGATAGCTCAATTTGCTCCAGAACCCCCGCACGCTCAGAAACGCTACCGACTCTCGAACTCGTGGTTCCTTTCGGACCTATAGGGCGACAAAGGAACCACAACTTGAAAGGGCGCCGCAACTCCCCTCGGACGGCTCTCGCCTCACCGGGCAGGACCCATCGGGCAGCCAGCTCCGCGAACGGCGCGACCCGCTCATCCCGCTCGTCCCTCTAGGCGCGCTGTCGGAGAGGGGTGGATGCCCCTCGCAGCGTCTTGCACTTTTTTGCTTCAGCGCTCCGCGGCATCAGCCGCCAAGCGATCCCCAAAAAAGTTAAGCGGAGAGGGGTATCCACCCCTCTCCGCCACCGTGCTTCTAGAAGTGAACGATCGGGATGATCAGAATCGCGACGATGTTCGCGACCTTGATCATCGGGTTGATCGCCGGACCGGCGGTGTCCTTGTAGGGATCACCGACGGTGTCACCGGTCACCGAGGCTTCGTGCGCGGGCGAGCCTTTGCCGCCGTGAGCGCCGTCCTCGATCAACTTCTTCGCGTTGTCCCAGGCACCGCCGCCGGCGGTCATCGAGATCGCGGCGAAGAGGCCGACGACGATGACGCCGATCAGCAGGCCGCCGAGCGCGTCGACGCTGAGCAGGCCGACGATCACCGGCACGATGATCGGGATCAGGGCCGGCGCGATCATCTCCTTCTGCGCCGCCAGGGTGACGATGCTGACCGTTTCCCCGTACTCGGGTTTTTCGGTCCCGTCCATGATCCCCGGGTGCTCTTTGAACTGTTTGCGGACCTGCTCGACGACCTG
>JBFXEM010000410.1:0-2968 GCA_050180135.1 Solirubrobacterales bacterium
CTCCTTCCTGCTGGTCGAATACATGGAGATCCTGGTCGTCTCCGGGATCGCCGCGGCGATGTTCCTCGGCGGCTGGATGGGCCCCGGCCCGAGCTTCCTCGACCCGATCTGGATGCTGGTGAAGATGTTCGCGCTGGTCTTCGTCTTCATCTGGGTGCGGGCGACGCTGCCGCGGCTGCGCTACGACCAGCTGATGAGCCTCGGCTGGAAAGTGCTGCTGCCGCTGGCGACCCTCAACGTCCTCGTCACCGCGATCCTGGTGGTGGTCACGTGAGCGCCGGCAACGGCTTCGACCCCAAGTCGGTCTCCTACCTCGACTCGATCGAGGTGATCGAGGTCCAGCGCGGCCCCGAACCGGGCGGGCTCGGCGGCGCCTACCGCTCCTTCGGCGAGACCCTGCGCGGGCTGAAGACGACGATGTCGCGCCTGATCGAGGGCCCGCTGACGATCGAGTACCCGGAGGAGAAGACGCCCGTATACCCGCGCTTCCGCGGCCGCCACAAACTGCATAGGTTCGAGGACACGGGCCTGGAGAAATGCGTCGGCTGCTCGCTCTGCGCCGCCGCCTGCCCGGCCGACTGCATCCGCGTCGTCGCCGCCGAGAACATCCCCGGCGAGCGCGTTTCCTCCGGGGAGCGCTACGCCGCCGTCTACGAGATCAACCTCAGCCGCTGCATCTTCTGCGGCTACTGCGAGATCGCCTGCCCGTTCGACGCGATCACGATGGGCCACGACTACGAGATGGCCGACTACGACCGCGGCGACCTGATCTTCACCAAGGAGATGCTGCTCGCCGAGCCGATCGAGCGCACGCCCTTGAAAAGCGAGGACGACTGAGCGATGGAAGAGGTCCTGTTCTTCTTCTCCGCGATCGGAGCGCTCGGCGGCGCGATCGGCGTCGTCGCCATGCGCAACCCGTTCTACAGCGTGCTGGCGCTGATCGTGCACCTGTTCTCGCTGGCGGCGCTGTTCCTCTTGCTGACCGCGGCCTTCGTCGCCGCCGCCCAGGTGGTCGTCTACGCCGGCGCGGTCATGGTCCTCTACATCTTCGTCGTCGCCTACGTCGGCGGCGGCGGCGAGTCGGCCTGGGAGCCGATCCCCGGCCAGCGCTTCCTGGCGCCGGCGCTGGCGATCGCGCTCTTCGTCGAGCTCTCGATCGCGGTTCTCTCCTCGGCCCTGCTGGCGCTGGGGACCGAGGGGCCGGAGGTCGGCCCCGGCTTCGGCAACCCGGAAGCGATCGGCAAGCTGCTGCTGGAAAAGTTCCTCGTCCCCTTCGAGGCCTCCTCGATCCTGCTGCTGCTGGCGGCGATCGGCGCGATCGTCCTCGCCGGCCGTAAACGCGAGGAGACCGCGTGAACATCGAGTGGTACATCGTCCTCTCGGCGCTGCTGTTCACCACCGGCGCGGTCGGCATCCTCGTCCGCCGCAGCCCGATGGTGATCCTGCTCTGCCTGGAGCTGATGCTGAACGCCGGCAACCTGGCGCTGGTCGCATTCAGCCGCATGGTCGGCAACCAGCAGGGCCAGGTCTTCGCGATCGTGGTCATGGTCGTCGCCGCCTGTGAGGTCGTCGTCGGGCTCGGCCTGATCGTCGCGATCTTCCGCCGCAAGCTGCCGCTCAACGTCGACGACCTCAGGGAGCTGCGCGGATGACCGCCACCAGTTGGGCCTGGCTGGTCCTGCTCTTCCCGCTGCTCGGCTCGCTGGTGATCGGGCTCAGCTTCCGCGCGATCCCGGCCAAGCTCGCCGGCGTGATCGGCACGCTCTCGATCGCGCTCGCCTTCGCCTGCGGGATCGGCGCCCTGCTCTGCCTGCTCGGCGAAGACCCCGAGGCGCGCCACCACGCCTCCTCGCTGTGGGACTACGCCAGCGTCGCCGGCCTCGACATCAAGCTCGGCATCTACGTCGACCCGCTCTCGGTCTTCATGGTCCTGGTCGTGACCGGCGTCTCGACGCTGATCCACCTCTACTCCTACGGCTACATGCAGTCCGACAAGGGCTACCACCGCTTCTTCAGCTACCTCAACTTCTTCGTCTTCTCGATGCTGCTGCTGGTCCTCGCCGGCAACTTCGTGCTGCTGATCGTCGGCTGGGCCTTCGTCGGCTTCGCCTCCTACGCGCTGATCAGCTTCTGGTACCGGCGCAAGACCGCGACCCGGGCGGGGATGAAGGCGTTCGTGATCAACGTCGTCGGCGACATCGGCCTCACCCTCGCCGCCTTCCTGATCTTCCGCGAACTTGGCACCTTCGACTACGGCCCCGCCTTCGAGCGGGCGCCGGAGGTCTTCACCACCAACGAGTGGACGATCACGGCGATCTGCCTGCTGCTGCTGGTCGGCGCCTTCGCCAAGTCGGCGCAGCTGCCGTTCCACACCTGGCTGCCGGACGCGATGGAGGGCCCGACCCCGGTCTCCTCGCTGATCCACGCGGCGACGATGGTGACCGCCGGCGTCTACCTGATCGCCCGCACCCACGTCTTCTTCGAGCTCGCCCCGACCGCCGCCGACATCGCCGCTTTCGTCGGCCTGGCGACGTTGCTGGTCGCCGGAACGATCGCGCTGGTGATGACCGACCTCAAGCGCGCGATCGCCTACTCGACGATGAGTCAGATCGGCTACATGATCATGGGCGTCTCGATCGGCGCCTACAGCGCCGGCCTCTTCCACCTGATGACCCACGCCTTCTTCAAGGCGCTGCTGTTCATGGCCGCCGGCTCGATCATCGCCGGCATGGCCAACAACCAGAACATCGACAAGATGTCGGGCTTCGCCAAGGCGATGAAGTTCACCTCGATCGCCTTCCTCTGCGGCGCCCTCGCCCTCGCCGCCTTCCCCGGCACCTCCGGCTTCTTCTCCAAGGACGAGATCCTCGCCTACGCCGAGGCGCGCGGCGGCATGTACCTGATCTTCACCGTGCTCGGCTACGTCGGCGCCCTGATCACCGCGATCTACACCTTCCGGCTCGTCTTC
>JBFXEM010000411.1:0-2951 GCA_050180135.1 Solirubrobacterales bacterium
GACCCGGTGAGGACCGGCGGCGAGCGGAACCCGGCCGAAGTAAAGAAACTGCTTCGCCGTGTTCAGCTGATAGTCCACCGTCCCGGCGCGGACACCGTCGACGAAGAGCTCGAGCGGGTTGCGGACACTGCCCTGGACGAAGAGGTCGTAGCGACCGGCGCTGGGGACGCGGACGCTGAGCCGGGCCGTACCGGGGCCGCGGGGGATCAGGTCCGGGCTGCCCGCTTCGGTGGGCAGCCAGTCGGCCGGCCGCGACGCCTCCGAGAGCGAGGCGACGAGGTTGGGCCCGCGCTTGGCCGCAAGTAGCTTTCCCCCGCGACCGGCGATGGCGCCCAGCGCTAGGACCCGCCCGCAGGCTGGCACGGAGGCCGACTGGTAGAAGTCGGTGCCCAGTGGCAGTCGTCCGAGCGGAACCGCGGCAGTGACCGCGGGCCGCTGCCAGACGTCGTAGTAGTCGCCGCGGCGGACTCGCCGGTAGGCAGCGGGGGGGCGACTCTGCGCCGGGCTTCGGCGCAGAACCAGCGTTCGGTAGGTCAGCCAGGCCGAGGCGGCGAGCTGGTCGGTGTCGACCCAGTCGCCCTTTTCGGCTTCGCCGCCTTCGAGGAGCGGGATTGGCCGGGTGCGGAGCTCCGAGGCGCCCTCGGCGTCGGCGGCCCGGAGGAAATGCCGCACGCCGTAGGGCTGGTATTCGGTCATCAGCGTCGGCCCCTCGCCGGCAAACTCCTCGCCGACGTCCTCGAGTTCGCGCAGCTGCTCGTAGGGGGCGAGGCTGACGTCGTGGTAGCCGAGCGCGTTCGACCAGAGCACGCCCGCCAGGACCAGGGCCAGGACCGTGACCCCGAAGACCTTCTCGACGCGGGCGGCAAATGCAGCCGCGCCCGCCAGTGCCAACAGCAGGATCGACGGGCTGCCGGAGGCAAGTGCCTTGGCGCCAACCCACGGCGAGGAGTAGACGAAAACGGCGAGGCTGCCAACCCCGGCGCCGACCACGTACAGCAACAGCTCCCAGGAGCGCCGGCGCCAGGCGAACCAGGCGCCTGCCGCCGCGCCCACGAGCGCCAGTGCGATCAGCAACACGGTCAGCGGCTCGTTGGCCGGGGCGAGGCGAAAGTCCCCGTTGCCCCAGATCCCGACGTACTGGAAGACGTCGATCGGGCCGAACAGGTTGCCGAGCTCCGAGGCGTCGGTGAGCCCGCCCTGGGTGGGTGAGAAGACACCGCCGGCGAGCACGGCGGGGACGCCGAGGACGACGACAACCAGCGCCAACGGTACGGCCCTTGCGGCCAGGGCCGTGAACCCGCGGCTGCGCCAGAGCGCCAGCGCCGCCAGCCCGAGGATCGGCAGCACCCAGACCATCCCTCCCGATCCGACCGTGACCAGCAGCGCGGTGGTGGCGATCGCCGCCGGCAGGGTCGCTCGCCAGCCACCCTTCGCCTGCGCCGCCAGCGGCGCCAGCGCGGCAAGCAAGGCGATGCCGAGCGCGACGGCGATCTCCTTGATCCCTCCCCAGAGCCCGTAGGCGAAGAGCAGCGCCGACTGGGCCGCGCCGAAGGCGACCAGAGCGCGCAGAGCCGGAGACCCGACGAGGGGCCGGGCCAGCCACCAGAGGACCATCGCCAGCAGCGCCGCCATCGTCGCCATGTAGGGCTGGACCAGCCAGGCGACGTCACTCGGATTCAGCTGCGCACCCACGCCCAGAGGGAGGAAGGCGCCGACCGGGTAGCCGGCCGGGAGGTTCACTTCGAGCGTCGACCGGTAGCTGGAAGGTTCGAGGCCCGAGAGGTCGCGGCCGTGCTCCATGACCCGGTCGACGAAGGCCATCCAGGTGGCGGTGTCGTCTAGCTTGATGTAGCCGGCGAAGGTCGGCTCGCCGGAGAGGACGACCGGGGCGGCGTAGACGGCGAAGACCCCGAGCGCCGCCGCCGCCAACCAGCCCTCCAGCCCGCCCCACCGCTTCGCCCTGACCGCGAGCGCCGCCCCGGCGAGGGCGACGATCACGACCGCCGGCGTGGCCAGCGAGGCGGTCTCGCCGCGTGCGGTCAGGAGCCCGGCGAGGACGACGACAACAGCAAAGCCGGCCGGAGCCAGCAGCGCCCCCGGCAGCCGGCGCCCGACCGCGGCCTCGAGCAGCAGCCCGCAGCCGAAGCAGAGCGCAACGAGGACGAGTGGGAAGAGGACCCAGGCGGCGAACACCGCTCAGCCCTCCCCTACCGGGCGGATCGCGCCGGAGCGGATCAGCGCCAGCGCCCGACCGGGCTCCGGGTCGTAGACCTCGACCTGCAGGTCCGTGCCGGGATAAGCGAGATAGACGCTACCGGGCGAGTCGGGGTTCGGAACCAGGATCGCACCGCCTTCGCCGCGGAGCACCCGCGCCCCAGCGCCCCGCGCGAACCGCCGGGTCGCCGCAGCGGCGTCAACCACCGGATAGGTGCCGACGGTGAGGAACCCGCGTTCGTCCCCCGCCGCGACGCCGGCCGGAAGGTAACGGAGGTAGACACTGCCGCCGGATTCCTCGGTCAGCTCGAGCCGGGCCGGAGGGCGCTCACCCGCCCAGTAGATCTCGTGTTCGAGCGTCGATTCGAGATCGGTCAGCTCGGAGACGCCAACCAGGTACGGGCCCGAATCCACCGCCAGCGGGTCCTCGCCGTCATCGCCACCGCCAGTGAACGCAAGAACTGCCGCGATAGCCACGAGCACAATCGACGCGACGATCCCCGCGATCGAAACGGTCTTCCCCCCTACTGCCACCACGTCACTATTTCATGACGCGACGGCCGTGCCAGTGCCGCTCCCTTTCTACAGAATTTCGGAGCAGCCCTTTAAACCAAACGCGGCAGCGAGCTTGTCAGCTTCGTTGAAGGGGTTGCCTGCGGGTTTGGTGACCGTGAGCGGATCGGCTTCCGCGTCTTCGATGGCCGTTCCCCATGCCGCGATCAGGGCATCGACTTCAT
>JBFXEM010000412.1:0-2949 GCA_050180135.1 Solirubrobacterales bacterium
CGTGCACGAAGAGCTCGGTCTCGGCCAGCAGCCCGGGGGTGTCGGTGTCGAGCTGCTCCGCCACCGCGGCCAGCCCGGTGAGGACCGCCCGGCCGGGATCGTCAGGGGTCGTGTCCTCCTTCCAGAGCAGCAGCTCGCCGCTCTCCCGCGCGACCGTGAAGTCGGTGAACGTTCCGCCGATGTCGACGCCGATTCGATAGCTCATGTCAGATGGTTCCCTTTGGGTTGGCTCGGGTGGTCAGAGAAGCGGGTCAAGCAGGTAGACGTCGCCGTCGCGCATGTTGTCCTTCAGCCAGGTGGCGGCGTTGGGCACGGTCGGGTCGAGCAGCGGCCGCTCGACGGCGGCCAGCTCGGCCCGCCTGGCGGCGGTCGCCTCGGCATCGACCTGGGGGTCGTCGCCCTCGCCGAGCACGACCCCGAAGATCTGCTCGGCGGCCGCCCGGCTGACGATCCCGTCGCGGACGTCGCGGCGCACCTGCTCGGCGTCGCGCTCGTGGGGATTGCCCCAGCCGCCGCCGCCGGTCGAGACACCGACGTAGATCTCGTGCGTGTGGTCGACCATGAAGGCGCCGCTGGCCGATACATAGCGCCGCTTGCCGGTCTGCTCGTCTTCGACGTACTGGCCGCCGCCGCTGCCCATCTCGCCGCCCATCGCGCCGTGCGGCGGGTTGGCGGCTGCGTCGCCGAAGGTGATCGCGACCATTTCCCCGTCCAGGGGGCGCATCGCGAAGACGTTGCCGGGGCCGCCGAGCCACTGGCCGAAGCCCATCGAGTCGGTGTCGATCTCCCAGCGCTCGACCTGCACCGGATAGAGCAGCTCGAGCTGCTCCACCGGCTGGATTTTCATCCCGCCGAGGGCGGCCTGGTTGTACCAGAGCGGCCAGCCGTCGTTGCCTTTCGCGGCACCGCCGGCGCCGGCATTGTTGAAGAGCATGAAGCCCCAGGGGGCCTCGCCGGTCCCCGCGAACTGGGGGATGTTCGCGCAGCGGGTGCCGCCGGCGGGGACGCGCTCGGGCATCGCCTCGACCATCGCCCGGTTGACGACGTCCTGCATCAGGTCCGAGGGGACGATCGTCGCCACGCTCGTCGACGCCGGGAACTTCGCGAAGCAGATCGTGCCCTCTTCGGCGGAGATCTCGACGTGCTCGATGACGCCGTGGTTGTGGGGGATGTCGGAGTCGATGTAGTAGAGGAAGGGGACCGCGCCGGCCGCCTGGGAGGTGGCGTAGGAGCCGTTGGCGCCGCCCTTGGCCTGGGGGCCCGAGCCGGCGTAGTCGACCTCGACCTTCTCGCCGGAGATCGTCACCGCGACCTTGACCGGGATGTGCTCGGTGCCAAAGCCGTCGGAGTCGATCCAGCCTTCGGCGGTGTAGGTGCCGTCGGGCATCGCGGCGATTTCCTGGCCGGTGCGGCGACTGGCGTAGGAGATGATCTCGTCGACGTAGGAGAGCACGACGTCGGTGCTGTACTCCGCGCAGAGCTCCTCGAGGCGCTGGCGGGCCTTTTCGATCGAGCCGACCTGGGCGCGCAGGTCTCCCTCGACGAGGTCGGCGTAGCGCAGGTTGGCGAGCAGCATGCGCAGGAAGTCCTCGCGCATCGCGCCGCCCTCGACCATCCGCATCGGCGGGATCGTCACGCCCTCCTGGTAGATGTCGGCGGCCGAGGAGACGACCGAGGAGGGGATGAAGGCGCCGGTGTCCATCTGGTGGCCCTTGGTCACCGACCAGAAGACCAGCTTGCCGTCGCTGAAGACCGGCGCGGCGGTGACGTAGTCGCCGATGTGGGTGTTGCCGGAGTAGGGGTCGTTGAAGAGGAAGACGTCGCCGGGGTTGATGTCGCCCTCGAAGGACTCGGCGATCTCCTTGACGCCGATGTGCAGGGAGGTGGTGTGGATCGGCAGCGCGTCGAACATCGAGACCTGCCGCGGCACGGCGTCGTAGATGCCGCAGGAGTAGTCGTGGGCAAGGGCGAGGATCGAGGTCCAGGCCGACTTCTCCAGCACCCGGGTCATCTCGTTGACGATTGCGTCGAAACGGCTGAGGATCACGCTGAACGTGATCGGGTCATAGCTGGGCGCCTGCTCGACCGGCGTCCCTTCTCTCACGGCTGCCTGGCTCACCTTGGGTCTCCTCGGGAGGGGTTGTCCGATACTGGTTGGAGGTTGCCGGCCGAGCCGCCCGGCGACAACCCCGCAAACGTCGGAACCTCCGCCGGAGCACCGGACGTTTCGTCAGATGCGAAGGGATTCGACCAATCGCCAGCGGCCGCTGTGGCTACTCTTCGACCATGAGCACTATCGGCGACGGCGAGGGCGCCACTATGGAGCACGAGATGCCCCCGGCAGGCGAGGCGAGCACCCCGGCGCTTGCCTCGGTGGGCGCCGTCTTCCGCCCGGTCACCGCCGCCACCGCCTTCGAGGAAACGGTCGAGCGGCTGAGCACCGCGATCCGGCTGGGACTGCTGCCGGCGGGCAGCAAACTGCCGCCCGAACGCGACCTCGCCGAGCAACTGCAGATCTCCCGCGGCACCCTCAGCAAAGCGATCGCCACCCTCGTCCAGAGCGGCCACATCCGCTCGCTGCGCGGCCGCAGCGGCGGCACCTTCATCTCCTCCACCCCGCCCCTGGCGAGCAACGAGCTCGACGCCGAGTGGCAGCAGCTGATGCGCTGGCGGGCCGGGATCGAGATCGGCGTCGCCTCGCTCGCCGCCCAGTACGCGACTCCGGAGGAGATCGAGGACCTGCGCGCCGAAGTCGACGAGATGAAGGTCGCGGCGCTCTCCGACTACACCCGGTACCGCCGCGCCGACGGCCGCTTCCACATCGCCCTCGCCGAGGCCAGCCACTCCCAGGAGCTGGTCGTCACGATGACCGACCTGCAGGGCCGGATCACCAACCTGCTGGCGCTGATCGCCCACCCGGCGGAGGTGCGCCTGCACGCCAACGAACAG
>JBFXEM010000413.1:0-2935 GCA_050180135.1 Solirubrobacterales bacterium
GCCGAAGCAGACCGAGCCCTGGATCCCCGGCGTCACGGCCAGCAGCGCCTCGGCTCGCTCGCGGTAGGCGGCGGAGAAGATCAGGTAGTCGCACTCGAGCAGCTCCAGCAGCGCGGTCAGCTCGGCCTGCTCGGATTTGGGGTTGAGCGCGACCCAGGCGGCCCCGGCCCGCAGCACACCGATCACGGCCGCGTAGCCGAGCGGCCCGTTGGGGGCGAAGACCGCGACCTTGCCGCCCGCGCCGAGCCCGCGCTCGCGCAGGCCGACGGCGACGCGGTGGGTCAGCTCGGCGAACTCGCGGTGGCTGAGCTCGAGGCTGCCGTCGGCGCGCACGATGCAGGTCGCGCTTGGGTCAATGCCGAAGCCGCGGTCGAGGTAGTCGATGAACATCGGCATCGCCATCGTAGGCTGGGGCGGATGGCCGAGCCACTCGACCCCGACGCCTTCGTTGTCGAGCGGGCCAAAGCGCGTGGCGTCGAGATCGCCTACGTGCGCGCGGGCGCCGGTGGCTACCCGCTGCTGCTCGTCCACGGCTGGCCGGAGACGATGCGGATCTGGTGGCGCAACATCGAGCCGCTGGCCGCCGCCGGCTTCGAGGTGATCGTCCCCGACCTGCGCGGCTTCGGGCGCTCGGGCCTCGATCCCGAGGGCTTCTACGACGTCGCCGCCCACTCGCGCGACCTGCACGCCCTGGTCGCCGGCGAGCTCGGCCACGAGCGCTGCGCCGCGGTCGGCGGCGACCTCGGCGGCGCCGTGATCCAGGACCTCTCGCTGCGCTTCGAGGGCTTCGTCGAGCGCCAGGTCCTCTTCAACTGCGTGATGCCGGTGCTGGCGGCCGAGTACGAGGCGGCCGGGATCGAGGCCAGCCCCCCGGCGCCGATGCGGATGGCGGCCGACTACTTCCGCCGCCAGGCGCGCGAACCCGACCAGCTCGCGGCCGAGCTCGACACCCCGGAGAAGCGCCTGCGCTACGTCACCGAGTTCTACGGCCACCGATTCTGGGCGACGCCGGGCGCCTTCTCGCGCGCCGAGGCCGAGTTCATGGCCGGGCCCTTCGTCGATCCCGACCGCCTCTACGCGGGCTGGGGCAACTACGGCAGCGCGCTCGGAGTGAGGCCGCGCTCCGAGCGCCCGCGGCTGGCCGAGCGCAGCGCGGTTCCGACGCTCGCCCTCTACGGACCCGACGACCATGTGATCTGGCCCCAGTTCCCGCGGATGTGCGAAGTCGCCTTCACCGAGCTGATCGGCCCCTTCGTCGTCGAGGGCGCCGGTCATTTCCTTCAGTGGGAGCGAGCCGCTCTCCTCAACAAGACGGTCGAGTACTTCCTCGCCGACCTCCGCTGACCCTCCGCCGTCGGCGGCTACGTGGCCGGGGCGCCGGCGCGGGCGTGGGTGACGGCGGCGAGGACGACCAGGCCGCCGGCGGTGGCCAGGGCCATGGTCAGGCTCGCCTTCACCAGCAGCGCTCCGCAGAGGGCGCCGGTGAGAATCGCGGCGAGGGCGGCGCCACGGCGCTCCAGCTCCCCGGGCGAGGCGAGCGCCAGCGGCGCGTGCGAGGCGAACGCGGTCAGGGTCAGGTTGAGGACGGTGGTGGCGACGTTGGGGTCGCCGACCCGGCGCGCGATCGTGTTGCGCAGCCCCATCGTGGCGGCGAGGATCGCGATCAGCAGGTAGGCGGTGAAGTCGCCGGGCTCGACCGCGGCAAGCGCCGCCAACAGCGTCGCCAGCCCGAGCAGGCCGATCTCGACCGGGCCGGCGAGCGCGCCGGGGTGGCCGGGCCTGACCGGGCGCACGAAGAGCGCCGCCACGACCGCTCCCGCGAGGAAGGCGAGCAGGCTGATCAGCGGCGCCGTCACCGGGGCGCCGGCGGAGCCGCCGATCCCGATCCCGAGGAAGATCACGTTGCCGGTCTGCATCGCCACGAAGACCTGGCCGAGGGCGATGAAGCTGACCGCGTCGAGGATGCCGGTGACGAAGGTGAGGATCAGCAGCGTGCGCGTCAGCCCGTCCCACATGGGGACAGATTTGATCTAGGATGCCCGCTTCCTTTGCGCAAGCTCTACGCCACCCTCGTCCTCGCCCTCTCGCTCGCTCTGCTGGCCGCCGGTTGCGGCGGTTCCGACGACGACTCGACGAGCGCCGGGACCGACGCCAGCGCCGCCGCCTGCGAGCCCGGCAACCTGCCGACCCAGACCGCGGGGATGCTGACCGTCGCCACCGACAAACCGGCCTACCCGCCGTACTTCGAAGACGACGACCCGAGCAACGGCGAAGGCTTCGAGAGCGCCGTCGCCTACGCGATCGCCAAGCAGCTCGGCTACCCGGCGGCGAAGGTGAAGTGGACGGTCGAGCCGTTCAACTCCTCCTACGCGCCCGGCCCCAAGGACTTCGACTTCGACGTCAACGAGATCTCGATCACGCCGGCCCGCGAAAAGGCCGTCGACTTCTCGGCGCCCTACTACACGGCCAACCAGGCGGTGCTGGCGCTGAAGGACTCCGACGCCGCCAAGGCGACCACGATCGAAGAGCTAAAGGATGTCGACTTCGGCGTCCAGATCGGCACCACCAGCCTCTCGGCGACCGAAGAAGTGATCGACCCCAGCTCCAAACCGGAAGTCTTCAACAACTCCACCGACGTCGTCACCGCGCTCAAAAACGGCCAGATCGAAGCGATCGTCGTCGACCTCCCGACCGCGCTCTACCTGACCGCGGTGGAAGTCCCGGAGGCAACCGTGGTCGGGCAGTTCGCCGATCCCAACGGAGACGAGTGGGGCGCCCTGTTGGCCAAGGACTCGCCGCTCACCGCCTGCGTCTCCGAAGCGGTCGAAGAGCTCGAAGCGTCGGGCGAACTCGAAGCGCTGAACGACCGCTGGATGTCCCAGGCGGCCGGCGCTCCCTTCCTCGAATAGCGCTGGTTTCGAGGGGCGGGTTGGCG
>JBFXEM010000414.1:0-2929 GCA_050180135.1 Solirubrobacterales bacterium
CCGCGAGCGCACGACGAACACGACGAAGCTGATGCAGAACATGAAGTGGGCGATCAGCAGGGTGGAGAAGCCGAGCGCCGGGCTGCCGAGGATGAGGAAGAAGGAGAGCAGCGAGGCGCCCATCACGATCTCCGGGGTCGCCATCGGGATCACGATCAGGAAGTTCGCCGCCCGCCGCCCGAAGAACTGATGCCGGACTAGGGCGATCGCCATCATCGTGCCGAAGACCGTCGAGATCAGCGTCGCCAGCACCGCCAGCTTGATCGAGGTCCAGAGGGCTTCGTTCAGTTCGGGGATGCCGAAGACGTTCTTCCAGTGCTCGAGGGTGAATCCGACCCAGGTGAAGTTGAAGCGGCCGGCCGGATCGTTGAAGGAGAAGACGAAGATGACCGCGATCGGGACCAGCAGGTAGAGCACGACGAGGCCGCCGACGATGTTGACGGCGTGCTCGCGCAGCCATCGCCAGGCGCGCGCCGGCGAGGATTCCGCCGCCGTCATGCTTTCGCCGCCTCCTCACCCATCAGCGCCTCGGAGCCGGCGAAGCGGATGTAGATCAGGACGATCACGAGGATGATCGCCATCAGCACGAAGGAGAGCGCCGCCGCCGCGGGGTAGTCGCTCTGCTTCAGGTAGAGCGACTGGATCACGTTGCCGATCATCTGGTTGTCAGTGCCGCCGAGGAAGGCGGCGTTGACGTAGTCGCCGGTGGCGGGGATGAAGGTCAGCAGCGTCCCCGCGACCACGCCCGGTGCCGAGAGCGGCAGGGTTACTTTGAAGAATGCGGTGCCGGCGTTCGAGTAGAGGTCCTTGGCCGCCTCGACCAGCCGCAAGTCGAGGCGCTCGAGGCTGGCGTAGATCGGCAGCACCATGAACGGCAGGTAGTTGTAGACCAGCCCCGAGATCACGGCTGGGGCGGTGGCGAGGACGCGATGGTCGGGGGCGAGGCCGATCGCGTGCAGTACGTCTACTACGGGGCTTTCGTCGGAGAGGATCGTCACCCAGGAGATAGTGCGGATCAGGTAGGTGACGAAGAACGGCGCGATCACCGCCAGCAGCAGCGCGTGGCGCCATCTGCCCGCCTTGAAGGCGATCATGTACGCCAGCGGGTAGGCGAGGAGGAGACAGATCAGCGTCGCCAACAGCGAGTATTTGAAGCTGCGGACGAACTGGGTGTCGTAGAGGCTGAGCGCGTCGGAGTAGTTCTGCCAGTGCCAGTCGAACGGGTAATAGGTACCGAGGTTGACGTTGAGCGACAGCCGCCCCATGAAGTACAGCGGGATGACGAAGAAGACGATCAGCCAAGCCGTCCCCGGTAGCAGCAGGGCGTAGGGGATGCCCCGTTTTTTCAGCGCGGACATCGGCTCAGCCGTTCAGCACCGCGTTGAAGGCCCGGTTGATGTTGCGTTCTTCTTCGCCGGTCGGCGACGGCTGGATCGAGCACTTCTTGGTGAACGAGGCCGGCGGGAAGATCAGTTTGTTCTTGGCGACTTCCGGTTCTTCTTTGAGCAGGACTTCTTTGGTCCCTGCGACCGGGCTGACGTAGTTGACGTAGGCCTCGATCTGCGCCTGGTTGACCGGGTCGTAGACGTAGTTGATGAACGCCTCGGCGGCAGTCGGGTTCGGTGCCCCGACCGGAATCACCATGTTGTCGGACCAGAGGATGCAGCCTTCTTCGGGCATCCGCCATTCGATGTTCGGGTTGTCGGCCTGCAGCTGCACCGCGTCGCCCGACCAGCCGATCGCCGCGACCACGTTGCCGTTGGTCAGGTCGGCCCCATAGTCGTTGCCGGTGAAGCGCCTGATCTGCCCGGATTCGGCTGCCCCCTTGATTTTTTCGATCGCCTTCAGCCAGTCGGCTTCGGTCGCTTTTTCGACGTCGACGCCTTCGCACTTCATCACCAGCGGAACGGTGTCACGGAGTTCGTTCAGCATGTCGATTTTCCCCTTGTACTTGGGGTCGAAGAGGTCGCAGATCGATTTGATTTCGGGCGCCAGATCTTTGTTGACGATGATCCCGGTCATCCCCGACTGCCAGGGAGCGGCGAAGTCACGGCCAGGGTCGTAGGAGGCGGCTCGCAGGTTGTCGTTGAGGTTTTTCTCGAAGTTCGGAATCGCCGCCGGTTCGAATTCCTGCAGGTAGCCGAGTTCGTTCATTTTGTTCGCCATCCAGTCGGTGACGACGAACAGGCTGCGGCCACCCGCTTCACCGTTCGCGAGCAGCGGCTGCATCTTGGCGAAGAACTCTTCGTTGGCGTTGACGTCTTCGACGTACTTGACCGAGACGCCGGTTTCCTTTTCGAAATCGGGGACCGTCTTTTTGTCGATGTAGAGGGGCCAGTTGGAGATCGTCAGGTCGCCCGACGGCTTGCCTTCGATCGCCACCCGGTTGCCGTTGGCGCCGCCTTCGGCCGCCGTGGCCGGCGGCTCTTCGATGCCGCTGCCGCGGGCGGCCAGGGCGACCGCCGCCGCCAGCGCCGCCAGCGCCAATGCCAGCTTGGTGATCGTCGCCCGACTCATCGCTCCTCCTCTTCCTCCTCCTCCGGCGCGGGTTCCTGGTCGAAGTCGACGTCCTCGTCGACGACCACGTGCATGTGCTCGGGCTCCCAGCTGAGCACCACGCGGGACCCGCCGCCCGGCAGCTTCTGGCGTTCGGCCTCGTCGGCGTTGGGGACGAGGACGGTCATCCGCACCCCGTCGCCGAGGCCGACCACGATCTGGGTCGCGGTGCCGAGATAGACCGAGCTCTCGACGATGCCTTCGACCGAGGGCGAGCCGTTGGTGGCGGCCACCGCCTCACCGGCCAACTCGACCCGCAGCTTCTCGGGCCGCACCACCGCGGCACAGCCTTCGCCGGGGCCGAGCTCACCGGTCGTTGCCGGCACCTCCGGCCCGCTGTCGAGTTTGACTATCCCCGGCCGCGCCACCGTCG
>JBFXEM010000415.1:0-2927 GCA_050180135.1 Solirubrobacterales bacterium
ACCGCACAAGGGGTCCTATCCAAGCGAACCCGTCGTCCCGAGGCGCCTGGCCGAGACCGCACTGGGGCGGCGGGTCCGCGAACTGAGACCCGGCGGGGGAGAGATCGCGCGTCGCGACCCTTAGCCGCCCATGACGCGACGGCGACGGGCGGTTCTCAACGAGGCGGTGCACGAGCTGCGACGACCGCTGCAGGCCCTCGCCCTGGTGGCTGGCGGCAGCGCCGAGGTCGAGCAGTCGGTGCAGCTGGCCGCGGCGGCCCTGGAGCGCCTCGACCGCGAGATCAACGGCGCCGCGGCGGCGGACGCGCGGGCGCCCTTGCGGGTGCGGCCGCTGTTGGAGTCGGCGGTGGCGCGGTGGCGCCGCCGCGCCGACCTCGCCGGCGGCTCGCTGGAGCTGCGCTGGCGGGCCGGGGACCCGATCGTCCACGGCGATCTCTGCGGGATGCTCCAGGCGCTCGACAACCTCGTTCTCAATGCGATCGAGCACGGTGGCTCGCGCATCGTCGTCGAGGCGACCAGTGGCGAGCGCGGCGTGCGGGTCGCCGTCGTCGATTCTGGCGGCTCGCCGCGCCCCGGTCCGCGCCCCGCCGCGAGCCGGTTGGCCGGGCGCCTCGGCGGCCGCGGCCGCCGCGGGCACGGCCTGCGGGTGGTGCGACGCACGGCGGCAGCCCACGGCGGCCGCTTCGACCTGCGCCGCTCGGCGGCGGGCACCGAGGCGGTCCTGGAGCTGCCGCTGCTGGCGGAGGCCGCGTGAGCCGGCGCCGGCGCGCGCTCGCCTTCGCGGCGGCGGCCGCGCTGGCCGCCGCCGCGGCCGCCGCGGTCGCCGACGGCTACGGCGAGAGCGTCGCCCGCGGCTACGGGGAGCTGCGGCCGGTGCTGATCGCGGCCCGCGACCTGCCGGCCCACCGGACCGTGGACCCGGAGGGGTTGGAGCAGCGGCGCGTGCCGGTCCGCTTCGCGCCCCCCGGGGCGTTGGCAGCGCCGGCGGAAGCGGTCGGGATGGAGGTGGCAACGCCGGTCCCGGCCGGCTCCTACCTGCTGGCCTCGCAGCTACGGGCGCCTGGATCCGGGCAGGCGCCTGCCGCCTCGTTGGGTCGCGGTCGGCGGGCGGTGGAGATCGCCGTCAGCGGCGCCGATGCGCTGCTGGTCGCCGGCAACCAGCCCGTTGGTGGCGCCGTCGACGTGGTCGTTACCACCGAACCGAGCGGGTCCGGCGACGGGCGCACCTACGTCGCCGCCAGCGCCGTGCCGCTGCTGGCGCTGGGGCCCGGCGAAGAAGGAGGTGCGGGTACCGCCGCCGCGACCCTTGGCCTGAGCAAGCGCCAGGCGCTGCGGTTGATCGCCGCCCAGAGCTTCGCGCGCCGGGTCACGATCCTGGCGGCGGGTTGAGCGTGGGCGCGCGCGAGCAGGACGTCGCCGCGCTCGCCGAGCGCCTGCGCGGCCGCCTGGTCGAGCGCCGGCGCTCCGAAGCGGCCGCCGGTCGCTGGCCGGCCGGCGAGCTGCCCGAAGCGGTGCGGCTGCTGGTCGCGGAGGAGGCGGCGCTCCTGGGTCCGGCCGATCGCGAGGAGGTGATCGCGCGGATCGTCCGCGACAGCGTCGGGCTGGGGCCGCTGGAGGTCCTGCTTGCCGATCCGGCGGTCGAGGAGGTGATGGTCAACGGCTACGACTGCGTCTATGTGGAGCGCGGCGGGCGGATCGAGGCGACCGGGGTCGCCTTTGCCGACGAGGAGGAGCTACGCAACGCGATCGAGCGGATCCTGGCGCCGCTGGGGCGCCGGGTCGACGAGCTCAGCCCGATGGTCGACGCTCGCCTCGCCGACGGCTCCCGCGTGAACGTGGTGATCCCACCTCTGGCCCTCGACGGGCCGGCGATCTCGATCCGGCGCTTCGGCGCCCGCCGTCCCGGGCCCGAGGAGCTGGTCGAGCTCGGGACCATGGATCGGGCGCAGCTGCGGGTGCTCAGGGAGGCGGTCCAGGGACGCCGCAGCATCCTCGTCAGCGGCGGGACCGGCTCCGGCAAGACGACCCTGCTCAACGCGCTCTCGAGCTTCGTTGACCCGGTCGAGCGGGTGGTGACGATCGAGGATGCGGCCGAGCTGCGCCTGCAGCAGCCGCACGTGGTGCGACTGGAGAGCCGGCCGGCGGGGGTCGAGGGCCGCGGCGAGGTGACGATTCGCGATCTGCTGCGCAACGCGTTGCGGATGCGGCCCGACCGGATCGTGATCGGCGAGGTGAGGGGGCCGGAGGCGCTCGACCTGCTGACCGCGCTCAACACCGGCCACGACGGCGCCCTCTCGACCGTCCACGCCAACTCGCCGGCCGACGCGCTGAACCGGCTGCAGACGCTGGCGCTGATGGCCGGCGTGGGGCTGCCGCACGAGGCGATCGCCGAGCAGGTGCGGCGCGGGATCGACCTCGTCGTCCACCTGCGCCGCGAAGCCGACGGATCGCGCCGGGTCGGCGAGGTCGCCGAGTGCTCCCGGTCCTGATCGCCGCCCTGGCCGGCGCCCTGGCGGCGCTGGCCGTGCGTGAGGCGCTGGCGGCGAGCCCGGCGCTGGCTGCCTGGCTGCGGCTGGCGCTGGAGCCGCTGCGGCGAGCCGGCAGCGAGGGCTACATGCCGACCACGGTCGAGCGGCGGCGGCTGGCGGCGGTGGCGAGCGCGGCCACCGTGCTCGGCGGTTGGTTGCTGGCGGGGCCGCTGCTGGCACTGCCGCTCTCGGTCGCCGGCCCGGCCGCGGCGGCCTGGGCGATCTCCAGCCGGCGTCGCCGCTACCGCGCCGCGGTCGAGCGCTCGCTGCCGGAAGTGGCGACCGCGATCGCCGACTCGCTCAGCGCTGGCCGCTCGCTGCGCGCCTCGCTGCCGGCGGCCGCCGGGTACCTCGACGGACCCCCGGCCGCGGAGCTCTCGCGGCTGGGCGCCGAGCTCG
>JBFXEM010000416.1:0-2925 GCA_050180135.1 Solirubrobacterales bacterium
GCCCTCGGCCCACGACGTCGCCCGCGAAGCGCGCCTGCTCTCGGCGGTGCGGCCGCAGGGGGTGCCGGTGCCGGAGGTGCTGGCCACCTGCGAAGACCCGGACCTGATCGGCGCGCCCTTCTACCTGATGACCTACGTGGACGGCTGGGTCCTGGGCCGCGAGCTGCCGCCGGCGCTGGCGACGGACGAGGGGCCGCGCGAGATCGCCGCGCAGCTGGTCGACGGCCTGGTCGAGCTGCACGCACTCGACCCCGCGCACGAGGACCTGGCCGAGTTCGGCCGCCCCCAGGGCTACCTCGAGCGCCAGCTGAGGCGCTTCGGGGGGTTGCTGGAGAGCAACATGACGCGGCCGCTGCCGGAGCTCGCGCAGGTCGGCGAGTGGCTCGCCGCCAACCTCCCCGCCTCCCCCGCCCCGACCGTCGTCCACGGTGACTACCGGCTCGGCAACGTGATGTTCGAGCGCGAGGCGCCGCGGCTGGCGGCGATCCTCGACTGGGAGATGGCGACGATCGGCGACCCGTTGGCCGACCTCGGCTACATGACCGCGACCTGGGCCGCCAGCACCGACCCGCCCAACTCCGTCGCCGACCTCTCCCCCGTGACCCGGCTGCCGGGCTTCCCCGGGCGGGAGGAGCTGGCCCGCCGCTACGCCGAGGCGAGCGGCCGCGCCGTCGATGCCCTCCCCTGGTACCAGGTGCTGGCCTGCTGGAAGGCGGCGATCTTCCTCGAGGGCAACTACAAGCGCTTCGTCGCCGGCACCGCCCCGGACCCCTACTACGCCAGCCTCGAGGCCGGCGTGCCGGAGCTGGCGAGGACGGCGCTCGCGCTCAGCCGCGAGGCGTAGCTAGGCGAAGTTCTTCTGCAGCCAGGGGACGATGATGGCGTTGACCTCGTCGGGCTTCTCCTGCTGGATCGAGTGGGCGGCGTCCTTTACCTCGTGCTTCTCGATCTGGGGCAGCAGCTCCTCGAGGCCGTCGGTCGAGCCGCGCATGAAGAACCAGTCGTCGGCGGAGGAGATCATCAGCGCCGGCTTGTCGATCACGTAGTTGGATCCCTGGGCCTCTTCGAAGTCCTTGCGCAGGGCGCGGTACCAGTTGAGGCCGCCGGTGAAGCCGGTGCGCCTGTACGTGTCGACGTAGACCTGGCGCTCCTCGGGGGTCACGAAGGGCTCGCCGAACAGCTGCGGCTCGCCGACGAAGACACCCGCCGGGACTTCCTGGATCTCTTTCGGGGCGGCCTCGAACTGGTCCATCGTGTAGCCGCGGCCGCGCAGCCAACAATCGAAGGTGTGCTCGACGTCCTTTTCGAGGATCGCCTCCCCCACGCCGGGCTCCTGGAAAGTGCGCATGTAGTGGTTGGGGCCGCGCAGCTCGTCGTAGATTTCGAGCATGTCCTGTGGCGCTTCCCAGGTGAAGTAGGGAGTGCAGAGGCTGCCGACGCCAAGCACGCGCTCGGGTGCGAAGACGCCCGAGAACCAGGCCGGCATCGAGCCCCAGTCGTGGCCGATGAAGACGGCCTTCTCGATCTCCAGCGCGTCGAGCAGCCCGGTCAGGTCGGCGACGAGGTTCTTGACGCTGTAGGTCTGGGAGTCGGCGGGCGCGTCGGTGCCGGCGTAGCCGCGCTGGCTGGGGGTGATCACGCGGAAGCCGGCGGCGGCGATCGGGTCGACCTGGTTGCGCCACGAGTAGGGCAGCTCGGGGAAGCCGTGGAGGAGGAACACGGCCGGGCCCTCGCCCTGCTCGAAGTACTCCATCGTGATCCCGTTGGTCTGGGCGGTCTTGGGAGCGGTGAAGTCCACTTCGGTCTCCTCTTGATGTCGGGGTCGGGGCGGAACTCAGCCGGGCAGGGTGAAGCCGGCATCTACGCAGAGCGTCTGGCCGGTGACCATTCGCGCTTCCTCGGAGAGGAAGAAGGCGGCGGGTTCACCGATCTCGTCGGGGTCGAGCGCGCGGCCGAGCGGGGAGCGCTCTCCGGCGGCGGCGGCGATCGACTCCCACTCGGGGATTTCCTTGAAGAGGTCGGTGAGGACTACGCCGCCGCAGATGCAGTTGGCGCGGATCCCCTTCGGCCCGCCCTCGACGGCGAGGTAGCGAACCAGGGTCTCGATCGCGGCCTTGGCGGTGCCGAAGGCGGCGTAGGCGTCGTAGACGCGGTGGGCGCCGAGGCTGGAGATGGCGACGATCGCGCCGCCGCCGTTGTCTGTCATCGAGGGCGAGGCGGCCTGCGCGAGCGTCAGCAGCGAGCGCACGTGCGCCTCCATCGTGTAGTCCCACTGCTCGACCGTCAGCTCGTCGGTCATCCCGAAGGTGCCGGCGGCGGCGTTGGCGACGAGGTAGCGCAGCGGCCCGAGCGCGGCGATCGCCTCCTCGACGGCGCGGGCGTTGTCGTCGGGGCTGCCGACGTCGCCCTGGATCGCGGTCGCGCGGCGGCCGAGCGCGCGGATTTCCTCCGCCGTCGCCTCCGCTGCCTCCTCGTTGGTGACGTAGGTGATCGCCACGTCGGCGCCACGCCGGGCCGCGGCCAGCGCGCAGGATCGACCGATCCCGCGCGAGCCGCCGGTCACCAGCGCATTGCCCTGAAGCTCACCGCTCATCCAGGACGAACCTAATCGGCGCCGTCGCGGCCAGCGCGAGGTGCGGGCGCGGCGTTTGTTGGATCTACATGCGTTGGGCGGCGGCGAGCTTCGGGGGGTTGGGCGTGAGGGGTTGGGGGTCTCTCGTGCTCGCTGGATTTTTCGCCCGGGAACGACCAAAGCTCTCAGGGGCGGACAAGCGAAAAATTAACGCCGCTGTGCGCGAGAGACCCCCAACCCCACCCCGCGAACCTCCCGAATTCTTCTTTAGCTCCCAGGGTTCGTTCGTCTAGCCAGATAGCTCCCAGGGTTCATGCGCCCGCATCTCTCTATTGCTCCCAGGGTTCGGTCGT
>JBFXEM010000417.1:0-2917 GCA_050180135.1 Solirubrobacterales bacterium
GGAACCACGAGATGGGAAGGGTGGGGCGGTTGGGAGCCCTTCGCGGCGACTCTGTTCATCGTCGCGGCCGGGGTCTGCTCGCTGCTCGCGCTCGCCAACGCGCCCGTCGGCCCGACGACCTACTCGTCGGCCCTGACCGGGCTGCGGCCGCTGGTCGCCGCCGACTCGACCGTCTACGTTGCCTCCGAGCAACTGCTCGTCGACGAACAGGGCACTCCCTACATCGCCTGGGAGCTGCGCGGTGGCCGCGTCTGCATCGAGACCGCGGCCGAAGCCGACGGCGCGCAGCCGCCCGGCGTTCGCTTCGTCGTCGCCGAAGGCGACCCCGACCAGCCCCCGTTCCCGGGCCTGCGCGTGCGCCGTGTCGCCCCGCCCTACGTCCTCTGGGAAGTGACCGGTCCGATCGCCGGCAAGAGCCCCTGCCCGCTGATCGCCGTCCGCCAGGCCCGCCAGGGCCCCGCCAGCTGAGCCGCCCCCGCCGCGGGCGAGAGAAGCGGGGGTTGGGCTCGCGCTACTACCATGGCCAGCGATGGAGGCCGCAACGGACAAGCTCGTCGTCACCCTGCCCGACGGCAAACCGCTGGAGCTGCCGGCCGGCGCCAGCGGCGCCGACGCCGCGGCGGCGATCGGGCCCGGGCTGGCCAAAGCGGCGCTGGCGATCCGCGTCGACGGGGAGCTGCGCGATCTCTCCGCGCCGCTGCCTGAGGCCGGCGCTGAGATCGGCATCCTCACCGAGCGCGACCCGGAGGCGCTGGAGCTGATCCGCCACGACGCCGCCCACGTGATGGCGGAGGCGGTGATGGAGCTCTACCCCGGCACCAAGGTGACGATCGGGCCGCCGATCGACAACGGCTTCTACTACGACTTCGAGTTCCCGCCCGGTACAAAGATCACCGAGGACGAGCTGCCGAAGATCGAGCAGGCGATGCTCGCCCACATCGAGGCCGACGAGCAGTTCGGCCGCCGCGACATCCCGGTCGCCGAGGCGATCGAGCTGTTCCGCGAGCAGGGCCAGGACTTCAAGGTCGAGCTGATCGAGGACCTGGTCTCCAAAGAAGGCGTGGAGACCGTTTCGCTGTATCGCAACGGCCCCTTCGAGGACCTCTGCCGCGGCCCGCACGCGCCCTCGACCGGCCGCATCAAAGCGATCAAGCTGAACTCCGTCGCCGGCGCCTACTGGCGCGGCGACGAGAATCGCGAGAGCCTGACGCGGATCTACGGCACCGCCTTCTTCTCGGCCAAGGAACTGGCCGCCCACTTGGAGCTGATCGAGGAAGCCAAAGCTCGCGACCACCGCCGGCTCGGCCCCCAGCTCGGCATCTTCATGCTGCGCGACGAGGCGCCGGGGATGCCCTTCTGGCTGCCCAACGGAACCACCCTGCTGCGCCTGATCGAACGCGAGGTGCGCGAGCAGCTGCGCAAGCGCGACTACCAGGAGATCGCCACGCCGCAGGTGCTCGACGAGGGCCTCTGGCACCGCTCCGGGCACTGGGACAACTACAAGGACGACATGTACTTCATGGACGACGGCGATCGCCGCTACGCGCTGCGGCCGATGAACTGCCCGGGCGCCTGCCTCGTCTACGCCGCCGACCGCCACTCCTACCGCGAGCTGCCGCTGCGCCTGGCCGAGTTCGGCCGCGTCTCCCGCAACGAGCGCGAGGGCGTGCTGCACGGCCTGCTGCGGGTACGCGCCTTCACCCAGGACGACGCCCACGTCTACTGCACCGAGGACCAGATCACCGCCGAGGTGGCGAGCATCTGCGAGGCGATCGACGAGCTCTACAGCCGCTTCGGCTTCACCGACGTCAAAGTCGAGCTCTCGACCCGCCCGGAGAAGTCGATGGGCAGCGAGGAGCAGTGGGAGAAGGCGGAGGCGGCGCTGGCGGCGGCGCTGGAGAGCCAGGGGCGCGAGTACGAGCTCAACCCGGGTGACGGCGCCTTCTACGGCCCCAAGATCGACTTCCACATCACCGACGCGCTCGGCCGCTCCTGGCAGTGCGGCACCTGCCAGCTCGACTTCCAGATGCCCGAGCGCTTCGAGCTCTACTTCACCGACAACGAGGACCGCCAGCAGCGGCCGGTGATGATCCACCGCGCCCTGCTCGGCTCGATGGAGCGCTTCGCCGGGATCCTGATCGAGCACTACGCCGGCCGCTTCCCGGTCTGGCTGGCGCCCGTGCAGGCGATCGTGCTGCCGATCTCCGACCGCCACAACGCCTACGGCGCCAAGGCGCTGGAGGAGCTGCGCGAAGCCGGCGTGCGGGTCGCTCTCGACGACCGCTCGGAGTCGGTCGGCAAGAAGATCCGCGACGCCGCGATCGGCCGCTACCCCTACATGCTGGTCGTCGGCGACCGCGAGCAGGAGGCCGGCGCGGTCTCCGTGCGCTCGCACGAGGACGGCGAACTGGGGGAGATGTCGCTGCCCGAGTTCGCCGCCCGGATCGCCGCCGAGACCGGCGCCTCCTGACCCCGGCCTTGCCAAGCTCGCGTCGCCCTCTATACTCCGACCAACTTGATCGCAGGCACGCCAATCAACCGCCGCCGCTGAGCGCCCCGTGCCAGTTTTCGACTCTCTCGTCCTCTTGAAGCTTCAGCGCCACTCTCACTAGTGCCGGTTCCGCGTAGGTTCGATCGGCGCCCGCCAGAGCGCGACACGACGAGGATCAACGAGCGGATCCGCGTCCCCCAGGTGCGCCTGATCGGCGCCGACGGCGAGCAGCTCGGCATCGTCGAGATCAACGAGGCGCTCAAACGCGCCCAGGACGCCGATCTCGACCTGGTCGAGGTCGCGCCCGGCTCGAAGCCGCCGGTCACCCGCCTGCTCGACTACTCGAAGTACAAATACGAGCAGGAGCAGAAGCAAAAGCAGGCGCGCAAGCACCAGCAGCAGGTCAACATCCGCGAAATCAAGCTG
>JBFXEM010000418.1:0-2916 GCA_050180135.1 Solirubrobacterales bacterium
CGGGTTCCAGGCCGAGGGCGCGGCCCCACTGGTGGTCGGCTCCCCCGTGGCCAACCCCGAGACCGTCGCCTCGGCGATCCGGATCGGCAACCCGGCTCGCTGGGAGGAGGCGATGGCCGCCTTCACCGCGTCCCGCGGTCGCGTCGCCGCCGTCTCCGACGAGCAGATCCTCGGCGCCTACCGCTGGCTGGCCGACACCGAAGGCGTCTTCTGCGAGCCCGCCTCGGCCGCCTCGGTCGCCGGCCTGCTCGCCAACGGCCTACCGGTGGTCGAGGGCATGGCGCCGCCCGAGTCGGTCGTCTGCGTGCTCACCGGCCACGGCCTCAAGGACCCCGACACCGCCTTCGGCAAAGCGCCACCGGTGATCAACTGCGAGAACAACCTCGCGGCCGTCGAGCGCGCGGTCTTCGACTGAGGCGACGGTGACCGCGCGCCACCGACTCGTCCGCGTCCCCGCCTCTTCGGCCAACCTCGGGCCGGGCTACGACGCGATGGCGGCGGCGGTGGCGCTGCACCTGGAGCTGGAGGTGGAGGAGACGGGGAAATACTCGTTCGACCCGGGGGGGATCGACGTTCCGACCGGGCGCGAGAACCTGATCGTGCGGGCCTTCGAGAGCCTCAAACCGGCCGACGGGATCTCCTTCAAGCTGCGCAGTGAGATCCCGCTGGCGCGCGGGCTCGGCTCCAGCGCCGCCGCGATCGTCGCCGGTCTCTTCGCCGCCGACCACCTCTTCGAGTTGGCGCTCAGCTTCGAGGAGATGCTGGTCCTGGCGAGCGAGATCGAGGGCCATCCGGACAACGTCGCCGCGGCGATCTACGGCGGCTTCGTGGTCTGCGGGCCGGGGTCCGACGGCAAGCCGCTGGCCAGCCGCTTCGACCCGCCGGGCGGCCTCGAGGGCATCGTCGTGATCCCCGCGGAGGAGGTCTCGACCAAGCTCGCGCGGGAAGCGATCCCCGACCAGGTGCCGCTTGCCGACGCGGTCGCCAACGTCTCCGCCGCGGCGCTGTTGGTGCTGGGGCTGCAGAGCGGCGACCTCGACCTCGTTTCCCGCGGCGTCGCCGACGCGATCCACCAGCCGCGCCGGCGCGACCTCTACCCGCGCTCGATGGAGATCGTCGACTCGGCCGCGGAGATGGGCGCGCTGGGGGCGACGATCTCCGGTGCCGGCCCGACCGTGCTCGTCTGGACCACCTGGCAGGAGGCCGGCAAGGTCGCCGCCGAGCTGGTCGAGCGTTGCGCTGGCTGGGCGGAGGTCAGGCGGATGCCGTTCACGCCGCAGGGCGCCGACGTCCCGGAGCTGTAGTCACCGGTGGACTGGGTGGTGCGGATCGGGCTGGTCGAGCTCGCCCTGGGCGGGCTGCTGGGCTGGGCGATGGTGGTGCGTGAGGACAAGCCGCAGTGGCTGAAGCGGATCGGCGTCGTCGCTCCGCACCGGATCCGCCAGGTCCACCTCGACTACGTGATGATGGGCCTGATCCTGATTGCGGTCGGGCTCGCGGTCCCCGACCTGCCGACGGCGATCGCGGTCGCGCTGGTCTTCGGCACCTTCGTCAACCCGCTTCTCTTCGTCCCGCTCGCCTTTTCGCCGGCGGTGGAGAAGCGCGGCTGGTACCGGGCGCTGGCGACGGTCTCGTTCGTCGGCGTCAGCGGCGGCCTCGTCGCCGCCGCGATCGTCGGGCCGGGATAGCGGGAGCCCCAAACCGGGACGGGAAATTCGTCCGTTCCTCCGCGGGCGCGGATACGATCGCGTCCATGCCAATCCCCCCGAAGTTCAAGACGCTCGCCGCCCTCCTCTTCGCCGCCGCGCTGTTCGCGATTCCCGCCAGCGCCAGCGCGACCCTGACCTTCGTTCGCAACCCGCTCAACCCGAGCGTCTACGTCGCCAACGACAACGGCTCGGGGGCGAAGAAACTCGCCGCCGGCTCGAACGCGCACGTCTCGCCGAACGGCGAATCGGTGGCCTACCTGCACGAAGGTCCCGGCCATGCCCAGGAACTGATGCTGGCGCCGAGCAAGGGAGGGAAGTCGAAGACCCTGCTGAAGGCCTGGCGCGACTCTTACTACCTCGCCTTCTCGCCCGACTCGACCCAGATCGCGGCGCTACGCGGGCCCGAACTCGGGAAGCGCACCCTGGTCCTGATCGACATCGCCAGCGGCGCCCAGACCGCGGTTGCCAGCGGCTACTTCAGCGGCTTCAGCTTCTCGCCCGCGGGCGACGAACTCGCTTACGGGCGCTCGGCCAGCGAAAGCTACCCGCTGAAGTCCGACGTCTTCCGCTACGCGATCGTCGCCGGAAAGACCACCCGACTGACCAGCGACCATCGCTCTCAGGACCCGCTTTGGGGACCGACCGGCAAGATCGTCTTCGTCAAGCAGATTGGCGCCAAGCAGCGCAAGTACGGGCCGAAGAACGAGCTATACCTGATGAACCCCACCGGCAAGGGGGTCAAACGCCTGACCAACACTGTCGTCGATCCGCTCCTGGTCGGCCTCTACCCGACCGACTGGTCCGCTGACGGCAAGCGCCTGCTGGCCGAGTTCGAGGGTCAGGACACCAGCTACGCGGTCGCCGTCAACGCCGTGACCGGTGCCCAGAAGCCGATTGCCGAGTCCGGCGAGAGCGGCTTCATCGGCACCGCGCTCTCAGCCGACGGAAAAACCGTGCTCGGCTACACGGGTGGCTTCGACCCGAGTCTCGCCCACAAGGTGGCGACGGTGCCGTTCTCGGGCGGGAAGAAGAAGGTGTTGGCGGCGAAGGCGTATGAACCGGATTGGAGCTTGTAGGGGCGGGCGAGCTTCGAAGGTTGGGAGAGAGAGGTTGGGGGTCTCTCGTGCTCGCTGGATTTTTCGCCCGGGAACGACCAAAGCTCTCAGGGACGGACGAGCGAAAAATTAACGCCGCTGCGCGCGAGAGA
>JBFXEM010000419.1:0-2911 GCA_050180135.1 Solirubrobacterales bacterium
GCTGACGATCGGCGAGAAGTATGCGTCTTTCTGCGGTTCGATCGCCCGTTCGATCGCCGGCAGGTTGGCGGCGTCGTTGGGGGTGATCTTGAAGCTCGCCGGCAGCGGGTTGGTGTTCAGCGCCGACGTCAGTTCGTCGGCCTTTTCGGCCCCGAGGCTCTCTTCGAGTTCTTTCAGGGCCTCGTTCTTGGTGATGAACTGGACCGAGTTGACGTCCGGGATCGCCAGCAGTTCCTGGCGCAGGTCGAGCAGCTCCGCTTTGGTCGCGTCGTCGAAGACCGAAGCCTGGATGTTGAGCTCGCCGCGGACCTCGTCGCTCTTCGCCTGGGTCGTCTGGAAGATCGGGATCAGGACGCCGAGCAGGGTCACGGTGACGACCGTGGTGACGATCGCCGCCAGGGTCGGGGCGCCGTTGCGGCGCAGGGCGCGGAAGGCCTCCTGGAAGAAGAAGATCAGTCGTGACATCAGGCCAGGCCGTGGTCTCGGCTGTGTCCGTTGGTCTGGCCCTCGCCCTGGGCGCCGACCCCCATCTCGGCCCGCATCCGCAGCCCGAATTCACTCGTCGATTCCTCGGTGTAGCCGCCGCTGACTTCGTCGCGGACGACGCGACCCTCGTAGAGCTCGACCACGCGGCGGCGCATGTTGTCGACCATCTCGCGGTCATGGGTGACGACGAGGACCGTCGTGCCGGTCTTGTTGATCCGGTAGAGCAGCTGCATGATCCCGATCGAGGTGACCGGGTCGAGGTTGCCCGAGGGCTCGTCGGCCAGCAGCAGCGGCGGGTGGTTGACGAAGGCGCGGGCGACGGAGACGCGCTGCTGCTCGCCGCCGGAGAGCTGGTCGGGGTAGCTGTGCAGCTTGGTCGAGAGACCGACCAGGCGCAGCGTCGACGGAACCTGCTCGCGGATTTCGGCGCGGCTGGCGCCGATCACCTGCAGCGCGTAGGCGACGTTGTCGTAGACGGTGCGGTTGGGCAGCAGCTTGAAATCCTGGAAGACGGTGCCGATGTTGCGGCGCAGCTGCGGGATCTTCTTCTCCGGCAGGGCGCCGATGTCGCGGCCGGCGATCTTCACCGAGCCGTCGGTGGCGGAGAGCTCGCGGATCAGCATCTTGATCAGCGTCGACTTGCCGCAGCCGGTCGGGCCGACGAGGAAGACGAACTCGCCGCGGCCGATCGCCAGCGAGACCCGGTCGAGCGCCATGTGGCCGCCGGGGTAGACCTTGGTGACGTCGTTGAGCTCGATGATCGGCGCTCGCTTGCCCCGCGGGCGCTGCGCTCGCTCGTCGCGCTCGTTTCTCTTTCTCGATCTCGCCATAGGTGATGGGGGTTCTGCAAACACAGGGTGACTCCTGCGACCCCTCGGGCCCGCAACTCTGCGCCCAAGAAGGTTGGCGAGATCTTAGCGAATTGTTAGTGAACGCTCGTAAAGATCTCTGCGGCCGCATGCCGGGTCAGCTTGCGCGAGTCGGCGATCACGACTTCGTCGAAGTGGCGGACATGGAGGGCGTCGCCGACCGCGAGGAACGGATCGGGGTCGCCGACGATCGTCTCCTCGAGGTCGAGGCCGGCGGCGCGGATGCGGGCGGCGGCGCGCTCGGCGCGCCCACAGGCCTCGGGCCAGCCGGGGACGAGCAGGGTGAAGCTGGTCGGCCGCTGGCGGTCGTAGCCGCGCAGGGCGGCGATCAGGCCCGGGTAGTCCGCGGCCACGCCGGCGACTACGAGGGCCTGTTGTTTGTCGGGGTCGTCGAACATCTCCGCTTCCTTTCGCTGGTTGATGACCCCACCCTCCACCCTGCCCCTAACCGCCGCCTAAGTCTCGGCTGAGAGTTGGGTAAGAGCTGAGCGGCCCGATCACGGGAAGACGGTCTCGCCGCTCTCCTCGTCGACCACCGAGATCGCCACCGCGGGACAGGCTTCGGCCGCCGCCAGGATCAGCTCGTCGGGTCCGGGACCGATCACCACCGCGACGTCTTCGAGCCGGAACACCTGCGGCGCCACCTCCACGCAGTCGCCGTGGGCGCTGCATTCGTCGGGGTCCACCACCGGCACGTAGGTCATGCCACCACCTCCTTCTCGGCGGCGAACCGATCGCCGCCCTCGATTCGCTTGCGAAGTGCTGGGATCGCCCGCGGGCGCCCGACCGCGAGGCCGGCGACCGGGACGCCGCCGCGACTGAAGAGAACCTCGAAGTCGCGCTCGGCGGGCTCGCCCTCGATCAGTACCGCGTCGGCGTGGCGGGGGTGCCCGACGCACTGGATCCGCACCCCGTACTGGTCGCTCCAGAAGCTCGGCAGCGGTGGCGTGCCGGGGTACTCGCCGACGATCGCCTTGGCCGCCGCGGTCCCCTGCCAGGCGGCGGCGTCCCAGTGCTCGGTCCGCGCGTGGACGCCGTAGCGGGGGTCGAAGGGGATGCAGGCATCGCCGGCGGCGAAGACGTCGGGGGCGCCGCTGCGACCGCAGGTGTCGACGCGGACGCCACCGGGGTCGAGGCCGCTGCCCGCCAGCCAGGCGGTCGCCGGCACGGTGCCGATCCCGACCAGGACGAGGTCGCAGCCGAGGCGCCGGCCGTCGGCCAGCAACAGCTCCTCGACCCGCCCCCTGCCACCGGCGCCCTCGAGCGCGGCGCCGGTGATCATCCGCACCCCCTCCTCGCGGTGCAGATCGGCGAGCCACCCGCCCAGCTGCTCGCCGAGGATCGGCCCGAGCGGCGTCGTCAGAGCCTCCACGATCGTCACCTCGAGGCCGAGCTTGCGGGCGCTCGCCGCGACCTCCTGGCCGATGAAGCCGGCGCCGACGATCGCCAGGCGGGCGCCGGGGACGAGCGCCGCCCGCAGCCGGCGGGCGTCGGCCAGGGTGCGCAGCGTGTGGACGTTGGCGTGGTCGAGGAACGGCAGCGCCCGGGCGCTGCCG
>JBFXEM010000420.1:0-2909 GCA_050180135.1 Solirubrobacterales bacterium
AGAGCGCGAAGTGGCCTTTGCGCCAGGTCAGCGTCCCGAAGACGACCAGCAGCACCACGTACAGGGCTCCCAGCATGAAGTACATCAGCCGTCTCCTTTGGCCTGCGAGCGAAGGATCTGGGTCTTGGCGGCGGCGAACTCCTCGGGGCTGAGGTCGCCGCTGTGGCGCAGGGCGCTGAGTCGCTCCAGCTGCTCGACCTCGGTCTCGGCCTCGCTCCCGGCGCTCTTCTTCTCGCCGGAGGAGCGTCCCGCCCACCAGGCCCGCAGCCGGCCGCCGAGCTCGCCGCTGGGGACGTCGGGGAATTCGCGCAGGGTTTGGCGGCGCAGCAGCTCCGCCCCGGCGGCGAAGAGGATCGCGAAGAGGAGGATCCCGAGCGGTTTGCCGAAGGCCGCGATCGGCGCCCAGGCGATCAGCGCCAGCCAGACGAGCAGGGCGACGCCGGCAGCGCCGGCGGGCTGGTCGCGCAGGTAGGGCGAGGCGCCGCGGCGGATCCCGGTCGCCAGCCGGGTCGGCCCGGCCAGCCAGGCGCCGAGGAAGACGAGGATGCCGAACGCGAGTGCCGAGGCGGCGACGGTCGACAGCAGCGAGGTGCCGATACCCCAGACGGCTTCCGCCGCCGGCTTCGCGGCTTCGTTGACGACCAGCGAGTCGACCACGACGTTGCCGGCGATCCCGCGCAGGACCAGCACCAGCGCCCCGGCGACGATGAAGCCGAGGCCGGCCGAGCGCAGCGCCTGGCGCCGCCGCGGCCCAGCCAGGTAGATCGCCAGCCCGTAGAGGATCAGGACCAGCAGGGTGAGCACGATCGGCAGGTCTTTGACCAGCTGGGCGCCGTCCTGGGCGGCGCCCAGCTGGTCGGAGCGCAGAATCGTCAGCTTGCCGGCGTCGGCCGGGACTTTTTCGGCGATCGCTTCGCCGACCCCGAGCTGGGTGCCGATCCGGGCCAGCAGCGCGCTGAGGTCGAGGGTCACGGCTCCGCCTTCGGTCGAGAGCGCTTCGCCGCCGCCGTCGAGCAGTTTCAGCAGCGCTTCGTGGGCGGCGCGGTTGGCTTCCGACCACAACGCCTGCACCTGCGTCGTGTCGAGCGCGCGTTCGGTGATCTGCGGCGCCAGCTGGCTGAGGCCGCTGGTCGCCGGGCCAGCCAGTTTCTGCAGGCCGGGAGGAAGTCTCTGCTCCAGTTCGGATTCGACGTCGACGGTTGCGAACAGCTCGGCGGCGACGTAGTCGGAGAGCCGTTCCTGCACCTTGTCGTTCTGGAGAATGCGGTCGCTGGTCGAGACCCAGTTGTCGGTGTTGAGCGCCTGCCGGTTGGCCCAGATCGAGAAGATCGCCAGCACGGCGAACAGCGTCGCCACCACGATCAGGGCCGCGACGATCTTCGGGTGACCCCGTTTGGGCATGTTCTCGGCGGCGGCGTTGTCGGTCTCGTTGGCCAAACCGTGGAAGAACCTACGCTATGGACAGGTTCTTCGCATCATCCGAACCAGGTGATTTCCGCTGCCGGGAGGCGCCATATAGTGACCGGCGTGTCCGGGACGTCAGATGACTGATAGCGCCGACCCGGCCGCCGCGGGCGCGCCGGCTCCCCAGACGAAGGCGATGATCGGGCTGCTGATCCTCGCCTCGGCGGTCGGCATCGGCGTCTCCCTCGCCTCCTGGGGCTTCCTCGAGCTGATCCACCAGGTTCAGGTCCTGCTCTTCACCGACCTCCCCAAGGACCTCGGCCAAAGCTCCGGCCCGGCCGCCTGGTACGCGATCGTCGTGCTCGGCCTGGCTGGGCTGATCGTCGCCTTCGCCGTGGCGCGATTGCGCGGTGACGGCGGCCACGTCCCGGCCGAGGGCCTCAAGGTCGGCGGCGACCCGGTGCAGCCGCTCGAACTGCCGGGGATCGTGCTCGCCGCGATCGCGACGATCGGTGGCGGGCTCGTGCTCGGCCCGGAGGCGCCGCTGATCGCGATCGGCGCCGGCCTCGGCATCTTCGCGATCCGCTCGCTGCGCCAGGAGACGCCGGCCGAAGTGCAGGCGGTGATGGCGGCCGCCGGCAGCATCGCGGCGATGTCGCTGCTCTTCCAGTCGCCGATCATCGCCGCCGTGATCCTGATCGAGGCGCTCGGCCTCGACCGCGAAAAGCTGCCGCTGGTGCTCGTCCCCGGCCTGCTCGCCGCCGGGATCGGCTCGCTGATCTCGATCGGGATGGGCTCGCTGACGGGCCTCAGCACCAGCGCCTACGCGCTCGGCGTGCTCGCGGTGCCGAGCCTCAGTCAGCCCACGCTCTCGGACTTCGCCTGGACGATCCCCCTCGCCGTCGCGATCGCGGTCCTCTGCTTCGTCGTGATCCGGCTCGGCCTCTTCACCTCCGTCTTCGCCCGCCGCTCCCCATTCATCGTCCTCCCCGCCGCCGCGGTCGCCGTCGCCCTGCTGGCGATCGCCTTCCAGGGGACCACCGACAAGGGCCTGGAGGAAGTCCTCTTCTCCGGCCAGGACGCCCTGCCGGGCCTCGTCACCGAAGCCGGCACCTGGTCGGTCGGCGCCCTGCTGCTGCTCCTCCTCTTCAAGGGCGTGGCCTGGGGGCTCTCGCTCGGCAGCTTCCGCGGCGGTCCCACCTTCCCGGCGCTGTTCATCGGTGCCGCCGCCGGCATCGCCGCCTCCCACCTTCCCGGCTTCGACCTCACCGGCGCCGTCGGCGTCGGCATGGGCGCGGGGGCCGTTTCGGTCCTCCGCCTCCCCCTCTCCTCCGTAGTCCTCGCCTCGCTGCTGGTCAGCAAGAGCGGCGCCGGGGCCAGCCCGCTGATCATCGTCGGGGTCGTGGTCGCCTATCTGGTGACCGTGGCGCTGGGCAGACGGTTCGAGGCGCCTCGAACGACCGCCTTCCCCTAGTGCCCCGGCGATCGCCTGGAGGGTTTTGGTA
>JBFXEM010000421.1:0-2890 GCA_050180135.1 Solirubrobacterales bacterium
GACGGCTTCACCACCACGGCGTTGCCGGCGAGAAAGGCCGGAGCCACCTTCCAGGCCATCTGGACGATGGGATAGTTCCACGGCGCGATCGCCGCGACCACGCCGAGTGGCCGACGGAACACCTGGACGAAGCCGGCTTCGTCGTCTTGGATCGTGGCGACCGGTAGCTCGAGCTCGGCGTAGTACCGAAACCAGAGCTCGGCGGCATGGATCTCGTGGACGGCATCGGGTAGAGGCTTGCCCTGCTCCAGGGTCAACAGCCGCCCCAGCTCCTCGGCATTTTCGTCGAGCACCTCGGCGCAGCTCCGGATCGCCCCGCGGCGGACCTCCTCGACCTGGCTCCAGGTGGCGAAAGCGTCCTCGGCGGACTCCATCGCGAGGTTCAGTTCCGCCGAGCCGCACTCCGGCGCCCGGCCCACCTCCTCGCCGGTCCCCGGATCAAGCACCGGGAACGTGTCCTCGCCGGGTACCGACTCCCCGGCGATCGTCATCCCGTAGCTAAGCATTCTCAGCTCCATTCGATGCCTCGTCGCCGAAGACGACTACGGAACGTGTTACCTCACCGGCGTCGAGGGCGGCGAAGGCGTCGTTGATGCGCTCCAGGGGGACGAAGCTCGAAGCGAGTGGCTCGAGCTTCAGGTCGCCGTCGAGGTAGGCCTCGACCAGCCGGGGGACGTCGCGACGGACGTCGGATGACCCGTAGAAGCAGCCCTTCAGGGACTTGCCGTAGCGGACGAGTCCGCGGAAGATGGGCACCTCCATGCTGACGTCGGCACCGGCGATCCCGACCAGGATCGTTTCGCCGCCGTTTCGCGTCATCGCCAGGGCCTGCTCAGCCGTGGCCTTGAGGCCGATGACCTCGAAAGCCGCGTCCACGCCGCGGCCCACGGTGAGCTCTCGGACCGCCTCGACGACGTCGGCGCCCTCGGCCGAGATCAGGTCTGTTGCCCCCAGTTGCTTCGCCAGGGCGAGCTTCTTCTCGGACAGATCGATCGCGATGATTCGCTCCGCTCCCTGGACTCGCGCGCCCTGGATCACGTTGAGGCCCACCCCGCCACAGCCGATCACCGCCACGTTGTCTCCCGGCCGAAGCTCGGCGGTGTTCACGGCGGCGCCGAAGCCCGTCAGGACGCCGCACCCGACTAGTGCGGCGAGCCGCAGGTCAATGGCCGGATCGACCTTGACGGCGCTGGTCTCCGCGACCACGGAGGTCTCGGCGAAAACACCGACCGCGCAGTACTGGGGCACCGGCTCACCGCGAAGCTTTGCGCGGTAGGTACCGTCGAGCATCGAGCCGGCGCTCATCGCCGGCGACCCAACCTCACACAGGTACGGCTGGCCGCGGTCGCAGTAGAAGCACTCGCCGCACTGCGGCACCCAGGAGACGACCACATGGTCTCCGGGCGCGAGCGCGGCGACGCCCGGCCCCACCTCCTCCACGATCCCCGCGCCCTCGTGTCCGAGGATGGAGGGGGCCGCTGTCGTCATCGTGCCGTTGGTGACCGAGAGGTCCGAGTGGCAAACCCCCGCCCCGACGATCTGAACCTTGACCTCATGCTGCTGCGGGGAGCCGACGTCGATCTCCTCCACCGCCAGTGGCTGCCCGGGGCCGTTGAAGATTGCTGCACGCGGCATCATCGATCCTTTCGCTCTGCGATTGAGAATCCCAAGGGGCTTCGAGTTCCGGCCGCACCTCTGTCGCGGCCTGGCGCCGAGCCCTCGAGTGTCAGTTGCGCGACGGTTCGGGGCTCGGCGGGTCAGGCTAGACCAGCCCAGTTCGCTCCTTCGAAAGTGTGCTCCGCAGCGTTGGCCGAACGTCTAACGGGCCCCGCAGAGCGGTCCCGATCAGTCCTCTACGAGGAGCTCCGAAAGCCGGTCGAGCTCCCTCTCGGTCAGCCCGGCCGGCCCACGCAGGTACTCGGGGATCGAGCCGTAGCGGGCCTCGAGATGGTCGAGGGCGGTGCTCAACGCCGGGCGCGGAGCGGAGAAGAGAGCGGTGAGCGCGCCCTCCTCCACATCGGCGCCGTCGAGGATCTCCTCGATGGCGAGATGCCTGGGCATCGGCGCCCGCGCCGTGAGCTCGTAGTCGTCGAGAACTGCCTCGCGGCAGGCGCCGATCGCAACCAGCATCAGGGCCACGGCGAGCCCCGTCCGGTCCTTGCCCGCGGCGCAATGGATCAGGCACGGTAGGTGCTCTTCGCGGGCGCAGAGTCCGATCGCGGCCCCGAACGCGGGCGCGCAGGAACCGAGGAAGGCGACGTACATCGCGCCGAGGTCCTCGGCCGTGAAGCTCCGCAGGTTGCCGGCCGCCACCTGCTGGAGCACTCCGTGGCCACTCAGGCTGACCGGAGGTGTGACCGGGGCACGAAGCCGGACCAGGCCCGACGGGACGGTCGCTTCCATGTAGCCGTCCTCCTCCGGATCGCGCAGATCCACGACTGCCCGCAGGCGTAGCTTCCCGAGCCCGACCAGGGCCTCCTCGGAGATCGAAACCGGGGCCTCGCTGCGATACAGGACTCCACTCCGGATCCTCCTGCCGCCGCTGGCCGGAATTCCCCCAACGTCGCGGAGATTGAAGAGTCCCTCGACCGTGGGGTCCCTGCCACCGAGGGCGGCGCCGTCGCTCATGGATGGAACTAGAGCAGCGAACCGGGGCTCCACCCCGGCGGCGCGGTACGCGCGTTGTACAACCGCCCAATCAGCTCGTCCGTGGAGCGTGGGGCGCGACACCAATGGTCGCGGTTCTGAGACGGTGACATTAGTTGTCTAAGATTTTACCGCAAACTGGACTTGTAGCGGGGTTCTACTATCCTTAGATTTGAGACGTCTTAGGCAGACGTCTCAAAGGGAAAGACATTTCTGGGTTAGGAGACGGACTGTGGAGCCATTG
>JBFXEM010000422.1:0-2884 GCA_050180135.1 Solirubrobacterales bacterium
CGGCCGCGCTGGACTTTCTGTATTCGCTGGCGGAGGCGATCGAGGAGCTCACCTTTGTGCGCACCCGCTCGGCGATCCGTGAGCTGCTCGACCTAGCGCCCAAGCAGGCGCGCCGCCTGGTCGACGGCGGCGAGGAGGCCGTACCCGCCGAGGAGCTGCAGCTTGGCGACGTCTTTCTGGTCCGCCCGGGCGAGGCGCTGCCCACCGATGGCCGGATCCGCGACGGGCGCTCGACCCTGAACGAGGCGCCGGTCACCGGCGAGTCGGTCCCGGTCGAGAAGGGTCCGGGCCAAGAGGTGTTCGCCGGTACCCTCAACGGCCAGCGGGCACTGGAGGTAGAGGTCACGCGCCCCTACGCGGACAACACGCTGCAGCGCATCGTCCACCTGGTCGAGGAGGCCCAGAGCCAGAAGTCCCAGGCGCAGCGCTTCGTCGATCGCTTCGCCACCCGCTACAGCCCGGCGGTGCTCGCTGCCGCGGCGCTCGTCGCGGTCATCGGGCCGCTGCTGGGGGGCGACTGGGAAGAGTGGGCGCTACGGGCGGTGACCGTGCTGGTCGCCGGCGCACCGTGCGCGTTGGTGATGTCGGTCCCCGTCGCCGCCGCGGCAGCCATCACCCGCGCCGGCCGCGAGGGGATCTTGATCAAGGGAGGCCTGCAGCTCGAGGCGCTCGGCCGCGTGCAGGCGGTCTGCTTCGATAAGACCGGCACCCTGACCAAGGGCACCCCGCAGGTCACCGACCTGATCGTCAGCGACGGCGATGCGCGCGAGGCGCTGACTCTGGCCGCCGCCGTCGAGGCCCGCTCCGAGCATCCGCTCGCGCAAGCGGTCGTAGGCTACGCGCGCGAGCGGGGCGTTGAGCCACAGGCCGCCGAGGACTTCGAGGCGCTGGTCGGTCACGGCGCCAGCGCGCGCGTCGACGGCCGCGAGGTGTGGGTCGGCAGCCCGCAGCTGGTTGCGGATCGGCTCCCACAGGCGCACGTGCCGCTGGACGAGCTCGAGCGGCTGCAGGACGAGGGCAAGACCGTGGTCTTCGTTGGCGTCGAGGAACGCCTGCTGGGACTGCTAGCCCTGCGCGACGAGCCGCGACCCGAGGCCGCTCGGGCAGTACAGGATCTCCGCCGGCTCGGCGTGCGCCACGTCTCGATGTTGTCCGGGGACAACGAGCGCACCGCGCAAGCGATCGCGCGCGCCGTCGGCCTCGATGAGGTCCACGCCGAACTCAAGCCCGAGGACAAGGTCGCTACCGTCGAGCGCCTGCGCAAGCGCCACGGCGCGATCGCGATGGTCGGCGACGGCATCAACGACGCGCCCGCGCTCGCCACGGCCGACCTCGGCATCGCCATGGGCACCGGCGGCACCGACGCCGCGATCGAGGCCGCCGATGTCGCGCTGATGGCCGACGACATCACCAAGGTCGCCGAGGCGCTGCGGCTGGGGCGCCGCGCGACGCGGATCTCCCGCCAGAACCTGGTGTTCAGCGTGCTCCTGCTCGCCCTGCTTATCCCCAGCGCCGTCGTCGGGCTGCTGACCGTCGTCGTTGCAGTCGCGGTCCACGAGATCGCCGAGCTGTTGGCCGTCGGGAACGGGGTGCGGGCGGCCCGCGGGCCGGATGCTGTGGTTAAGCGTGGAGCGGTGGCCAGCACTGCCTAGGCAAGCGCTCGCCAACCGAGACGATCAGCGCGCTAGCGTCCCGCGCTGCTGATGGATGCGCTGGAAGCCATCGTCCTCGGACTAGTCCAGGGGCTGACCGAGTTCTTGCCGATCTCCTCCTCGGGTCACCTTTTGATCGTGCCGGCGATCGCCGGCTGGGAGGATCCAGGCGCCGCTTTCACCGCAGTGATCCAGCTCGGGACGATGGCTGCAGTCCTCGTCTACTTTCGAGGCGATCTCTGGCGCATCGCGGTTGCCTTCCTGCGCTCACTCCGAGCCGAGCGATGGCGCTCCGACGATCTTGATGCTCGAATCGGCTGGTACATCGCCCTCGGCACGATCCCGATCGGGGTCGTCGGTCTGGCCTTCTCCAGCCAGATTGAGTCCGGCGCGCGTTCCCTGTACCTGGTCGGGACGACGCTGATCCTCTTTTCCTTCGTGATGCTTGCCGCCGAGCGTGTCGGGCGTCGCGAGCGAGGGCTGGAGACCCTGAGCGCCCGCGACGGAATGATCATCGGCCTTTTCCAGGCTCTGGCCCTGGTTCCGGGTGTCTCACGCTCGGGAGCGACGATCTCGGCGGGCCTGTTCCAGGGCCTCGACCGCACCGCGGCTGCCCGCTACTCCTTCTTGCTCTCCGTGCCTGCGGTCGTCATCTCGGGCCTGTTCGAGCTACGCCAGATTGGCGACGTGGGCGGAGTCGGGATCGGACCGACCCTCGTGGCTACGTTGATCGCTTTCATCAGCGGCTACGCGGCGATCGCATGGCTGCTGCGCTTCGTCGGAACGCACTCGATCGGGGCCTTCTGCCCATACCGCATTGGGCTTGGCGCAGCGGTGATCCTCCTCGCCGCGACCGGTGTGATCGCTCCGCCCTAACGCTGGACTTCTGCGAGTGTCGGTCCGTTTTCGGCAGCTAGACGGAGTTCCAGAAGTCGAGGCCGAGCTCGCTCATCAGACGCTGCGCCTCGATGTTGAGCTGGGTTAGCTCGCCCGTCCAGATCAGCACGCCCATCGCGACCATGATCACCCCTCCGGTGGCGACGATCGCCTGGTAGTGGCGCTTGATAACCGCGAAGGCGGTCGTCATGCGGGAGAAGGCGACCGCGGTGAGCAGGAAGGGAATCGCCAGGCCGGCTGAGTAGACGGCGAGAAGGAAGGCGCCGCGTCCGGCCGAGTCGGTCAACGAGGCGGCGGTGAGAATGGCGCCCAGGGGTGGGACCGATGCAAGGGGA
>JBFXEM010000423.1:0-2871 GCA_050180135.1 Solirubrobacterales bacterium
AGCGTCCCCACCCCGTGCTCTTCGCAGGCGCCGGCGAGCGCCAACCAGTCATCCCAGGTCACGTCCTCCTGGCCCTCGATCATCAGCGCGATCTCCATCGCGCCTACCCTACGCGCCGCCGGGATGCTCTACCTGGTCGGCCAGATCGCGTAGACCTTGCGCACGGTCTCGTGGACCTCCCACTGGCCGCGCCAGCCGTCCATGACGATGAACATCGAGCCGGCGCCGAGCTCGTGCTTGGTCCCGTCCTCGTCGGTGATCGTCGCCCGCCCGCGCAGCAAGTGCATCATCTCGTTGATGCCTTCCTTCTTGCCGGGGAAGCGGCCGGGCGTGCATTCCCAGACGCCGACCGAGGTGTCGCCCTCGATGTAGGCGTCGAAGTCGGCTTCCCGCGGGTCGCCCTCGGTCGCGTCCGCGCGCGGCTTCAGCTCCGGCAGTTGCATGTTGCGCAGCTCCTCGTCGTCGAGGGAGATCCCGTTGACGGTGGACTGAAGATCCGGACTCATGCGCTACGACCTTTCTCTGGTGACGTCGCCTGCCTGGGACGATCCCCTTGTATCAGCGCGAACCTGGTTCCTCGTTCGTCGCAAGCACGAAACTCGCGAAGGTCTCGAAGCCCGGCGTCGTGCGCCGCACCAAGTCCGCCTCCAGCTGCTCGGCCCGCGCCGCCAGCCGCGACTCCCCCTCCTCGCCCAGCGCCGCCACCGCCTCGTCGATCATCTCCGGCACCGCCAGCCACGCCTCGACCAGGGCGAGGTCGGCCTCCGGATGGAAGAGCACGCCCCAGGCGTTGCCGAACCGGAAGGCCTGGTTCTCGGTCTGGGCGGAGGAGGCGAGATGGTGGGCGCCGGCCGGGAGGTCGAAGACGTCCCCGTGCCAGTGCAGGACCTCGGCCCCGGGCGCGAGGCCGCCGAGCAGGGGATCGCCGGGCTCGTGGACCCGAACCTCGCCGAAGCCCAGCTCCGGCCGCGGCCCCGGCCGCACCCGCGCCCCCAGCGCCCGCGCCAGCAGCTGGGCGCCGAGGCAGATCCCCAGCAGCGGCAGGTCGCGCTCGGCGGCGGCGGCGATCCACTCGCGCTCGGCCGCCAGGCCCGGAAAACGCTCGACTTCGTCGACGTTCATCGGCCCTCCCATGACGACCGCGCCGGCCACCTCATCGGGCGCCGGCAGCGGGTGCCCGGCCAGCGGCTTCACGGTCTGCACCCGGAGCTCGCCGCAGGCGTCGAGGATCCGGTGCGGGCCCTCCCACGGCACGTGCTGGATCACCAGCAGGGTTGGTCGATCGTCCGCGCTCATCGACCTCCCAGGCTAGCCGCGCTACGGTGGCGGTGATGGCGAAAGGCAAAGGCAAGCGCTGCTCCAGGTGCAAACACCGGAGTAGGCGCGGGGGCAAGGTCAGCCACGTCGAGTCCCAGACCTGGGGGGCGACCGCGACCGGCGCCAGCGCGAGCGGCGTCAACGCCCGTGCCGCCCTGGCGATCGGGGCGCTCGCCGTGGGCGCCACCGCGGTCGGCGCTTTCGCGATCGGCCGACTCTCGGTCGGGCGCCTGGCAGTCAAGCGCGCGACCTTCGGCGAGCTCAGTGTCGAGAAGCTCGCGGCCGAGGAGTTGGAGATCGGCCGCCTCACCATCCGCGGAAAAGATTTCCCCCCGGACGCTTCTGAGCTTGAGGGTGCATAGCAACCCGAAAACTCAGACACCCCTGCGGGGGTGGTCGGTCGCGGCGCTGATCGCGACCGCGGCGCTCGCCGTCGCGGTGGGATGGCCGGCCGCGCCCGCCCGGGCCGCCGGCGAAGACCTCGGCTCCTGCTACGTCTTCCCCGACCCACCCGCCTCGCTCGCGGCGACCGCGCCCTCGCTCCCCACCCAGGCCGCCTGGAACCAGGACATCTCCATGGCCCCGCGCGACCCCCGCAGCGCCGCGATCATCGCCTACATCAACGGCCAGGGCGGCGACCAACTGCACCCGGACTTCGGCTCGCCCCGCCCCTACGGCTTCCCCTTCTCCGTGGTCGGCCCCGGCCAGCCCCGGCTCCCCGTCAACTACACCGCCTACGGCGAGGAAAGCGACCCCGGACCCTTCCCGGTCCCGGCCGGCGCCCGCGTCGAGGGCGGCAACGGCAGCGACGGCGACCGCCACGTGCTCAGCGTCGACCGCGATTCCTGCAAGCTCTACGAGCTCTACCGCGCCTTCTACGTGGCCAAGCCGAAGCCGCACTGGAACGCCGAGTCCGGCGTCTCCTGGGACCTCAACTCCAGCGCTCGCCACCCCGAGGGCTGGACCTCCGCCGACGCCGCCGGGCTGCCGATCTTCCCCGGCCTGGTCCGCTACGACGAAGTCGCCGCCGGGCGCCTCGACCACGCGATCCGCGTCACCTTCGAGAGCACCCGCGACGCCTACGTCCACCCCGCCGTCCACTGCGCCGGGGACACCGCCAGCGCCAGCGCGCCGGCGATGGGGACGCGGCTGCGCCTGAAGGCCGGCTACGGCCTCGGCCGCTTCAGCGGTGCCGCGAAGACGATCGCGCTGGCGCTGAAGCGCTACGGGCTGATCGTCGCCGACAACGGCTCCAACTGGTACTTCAGCGGCAGCAGCGACCGGCGCTGGGACGACGACAACCTGAGCCAGCTGAAGGCGATCCCCGGCAGCGCCTTCGAGGTCGTCAAGAGCGCCGCCCGCCCCCACGCCTGCTGAAACAAAACAGCAACAATCCGCCGCCGGCGCGCGGCTAACCTTTGCCGGGTAGGGATCCCTTGACGCACGCGCCGACACGCCTCCGCGGCACCCTCGCCTGCGCCATGACGCTGGTGGCACTGGCGCTTGCCGTGACCCCGGCGGCCGCCGCCCCCGCCAATCAGGACCCGCTCGAGG
>JBFXEM010000424.1:0-2868 GCA_050180135.1 Solirubrobacterales bacterium
GCGAATCTGGGTCGGATTGATGTGGGTGTACTCGGAGAGTTCCTGCGTGGAGATCGTCTCGCGGCCCATATTCCGGGCCTGGGTGAGGACCTGGAGGTAGCGCGAGAGCCGGGCGGCAACGCCCAGCGAGAGCCGCTCGCCACCCACCGGCGAGGACTCGGCGGCATCGAACTCCTCGATCACGTCGACCATGCCCCCACAGTATCGAGCCTGGCCCGCACGACCGCCTCGTCGAAGACCAGATCGGAGGCGACGATTCCGTCGATCTCGACAACGGGGATGCGCTCGAGGTGCCGGCGCAGGAGCAGATCGTCGCTCTCGATGTCGACCTCGTGCAGCTGAAAGCGATACCCCTCCCCGTGCAGCCGCACCAGCGCCGCGATCGCCTCCTCGCAGAGGTGACACCCCTCGCGCATGTAGACGACGACGTCGGTCACGCCGCTTGGCGTTCGCCGGTGGCGAAGGCGTCGTAGCCGAGGTAGTCGGGGTACGGGATCGGGGTCGCGTACTGGGCGGCCGCGCCGATCATCGCGGCGTTGTCGGTGCAGAGCGCGATCGGAACCAGCTTCAGGCGCACGCCGTGCTCCTCGCAGAGCTCGCCGACGGCCGCCCGCTGGGGGCCGTTGGCGGCGACGCCGCCGCCGAGCGCGACCGCTTCCCACTCGCCGCGCCGCAGGGCGCGCCGCAGCTTCGAGGTGAGCTGGCCGACGACGGCCGCCTGGAAGGAGGCGGCGAGGTCGGCGCGACGCTCGGCCACCCCCTCGGGGCCGAGTTCGCGGCAGCGGTAGACGAGCGCCGTCTTGAGGCCGCTGAAGCTGAAGTCGAGGCCGGGGTCACGGGCCATCGCGACCGGCATCTCGAAAGCCTCCGGGTCGCCGCCCTCGGCCTCCTTTTCCAGCGCCGGGCCGCCCGGGTAGCCGAGCCCGAGCAGGCGCGCCGACTTGTCGAATGCCTCGCCGGCGGCGTCGTCCAACGTCTGCCCGAGCAGCTCGTAGCCGGCGTGGTCGTGAACCGCCGCCAGCAGCGTGTGGCCGCCGCTGGCGACCAGGCAGAGGAAGGGCGGCGCCAGCGGCTCGGGCTCGAGGAAGTTGGCGGCGACGTGGCCCTTGAGGTGGTCGACCGGGACCAGCGGCAGCCGCCGCGCCGCGGCGATTGCCTTGGCGGTGCTGACTCCAACCAGGAGAGCGCCGATCAGGCCCGGGCCGACGGTGACCGCGACCGCCTCGATCTCGGCCAGCGTCACCCCCGCCTCGGCGAGCGCGGCGGCGACCACCGGCGGGGCCAGCTCGAGGTGGTGGCGGGAGGCGACCTCGGGGACGACGCCGCCGAAGCCGGCGTGGGCCGCCGCCTGCGAGGAGATCACGTTGCTGAGGATGCGCGGGCCGTCGAGAACGGCGGCGCAGGTGTCGTCGCAGGAGGTCTCGATCGCGAGGATCAAGGCACTAGTCCAGCCACATGATCAGCGCGTCCTCGCCGTTGTCGTGGTAGTAGCGAGGGCGGACGCCGGCTGAGCGGAAGCCGAACCTTTCGTACATCCCGATCGCGCCGTGGTTGGAGACGCGGACCTCGAGCGTGAACGGGAGCACCCCGCGCGCATCCTCGAAGAGCCGCCGCAGCAGCTGCCCGGCGACCCCGGAGCGGCGGTGATCCGGGGAGACGGCGATGTTCATCAGGTGCCAGACCTGGTCGTAGCGCGAGCAGACCACGTACCCGAGCAGCTCCTCGCCGGCGTGGGCGGCGAGGCAGATCCCCGACGGCTTCGAGAGCTCCAGCACGAACATCGCCAGCGACCACGGGGTCGGAAACGAGCGGCGCTCGATCGCGATCACGGCCGGCAGGTCGCTGTAGGCGAGCCGCCGCACCCGCACCTCTTGGGTCAGGTCACTTTGGTGTTGGGAAAGGGTCTCGCTCACGCCACCGCTCCGCGTCTGGAGGTCTGAGGTAGATCGGTGCGAGCTGGTCCGCCTCGCCCCCCACCGCCGCCGCGATCGCGCACACGTGCCGCGCGGCGACCCGGTGAACGGGGTCGGCGTCGTCCGCAATATGGACGCCGTTCTCGGTCAACTCGTGACGAAATCGTACCGCCCCCGAGCCGGCCACCGACGGCGCGGTTCCCAGATCGGCGACCAGCTTGGAAAGTTGGGCCGGTTTGTAGACAGCCGGCTCCCAGATCCGCTCGCCGCGCTCGGAGTAGAGCGCCGCGAACACCTCACCGCGAAAACCGTCGAGCACGGCCAGTCGCTGTCCCTCGGCGCCGCCCTCGCCGATTCCGCGCCCGAGCGCGTCGAGGGTGCAGACGCCCCGCGCCGGCAGACCCAGGGCGGCGCTCAGCCCCTGCGCGGTGGCGATGCCGATACGAACCCCGGTGAAGGAGCCCGGGCCGGCCCCGACGGCGACCAGGTCGACCGCCTCCCAGCCGCCGGCGGCGCTGGCCGCCGCCTCGACCTCGGCCAGCAGCCCGGTCGCGTGCCGTGGCCTCCCCTCCGCGGAGAGGCCCAGCAGCGACTCGTGCACGACCTCGCCGTCGCGCCAGGCGCAGGCGGCCGTGTCGGCGGTCGCGGTGTCGAAGCCGACTACGACCAGGACGCCGCCCTACCTAGGTGGTGACGCGGAAGGCGAAGGTCCCGACTTTCTTGCCTTTGACGAACCAGCTGACCGTGTGCACGCCGGGGATCGTCGAGGTGATCTTGTTCACGTAGAGGACCCCCTGTTCGGCCTCCTGCGCCTGGGCGCAGAGGTTTTTCCCGCTGGGGAACTTGACGCAGACCGTGTAGGTGACGTCAGCCTTCGTGCTTTTGAAGAAGGCGCCCTTTTTGCTGCCGGCGGGGCACTTGTGCGAGGGAGTTGCGTTGCGGGAGAGTCCGCAAC
>JBFXEM010000425.1:0-2851 GCA_050180135.1 Solirubrobacterales bacterium
TGTGGATCCAGTGGCGGTCGCCGGTGAGGATCGCGAACATGTCGATCGCGTCCTGGCTGACGGTGTGCCACGCGCTCAGCTCAGCTTCATACCCCTCCGCGGCGCGAAGCTCGTCGGGGCCCTCGATGTACCTCACGCGGGCGCACCAAGCTCGGACACCGCCGGAGCGACCCGGGTCGCCAGCAGGGTGAGGTGCTCGTGCACGAGCTCGTCCGGCATCGCGCCGATCGAGTCCCAGAAGAAGCCGGTCTCGGCCGGGAGCCCGGAGACCCAGCTGGTCAGCCGCCCGACCGCGTCCTCTGGGGTGACGACGTCGATCGCCGGCGGCAGCATCACCGGGCCCTCGCTGCGCAGCGTCTCGGGGTCGACACCTTGGTCGGCGGCGTCGAACTCGTAGATCGCGTCCACCCCGACGCCGTCCTGCATCCGCTCCGCCGAGGTGCCGGCGCTCGCGGCCCGCAGGTAACTGTTCCACTGGTAGCCGAGATGGGGCGACATCAGCGCCCAAGTCCGCTCGGGGTCGTGGGAGACGATCATGTTGGTAAGCCCGGTCATCCGCGCCCGCGAACGCTCGAATCCCGCCTTCTCAAGTGCTCCGAGGTAGGGGGCGAGCAGTTCTGGGTCCAGCGAGAGCAGGCCCTCGCCCAGACGGCCGGCGATCCGCGCTCCACGCGGTCCCAGCGCCCCGACCCAGAGCGGCGCGGGGTCCTGGATCGGCTTCGGCGTCACCCCGCTCTCGGCCCAGATCTGCCGAATCGAGGCGGCGCTTTCCTCGAGCAGCGGGAAGCGGCGACCGATGTCGACGCCGAAGGCGGCGAACTCCTGCGCCAGATAGCCGGCACCAAGGCCGAGCTCCAGCCTGCCGTCGCTGAGGATGTCGACCATCGCCGCCTGCTCGGCGATCTCGATCGGCTTGCGCAGGGGGGCGATCAGGATCGCGGTGCCGATCCTGATCCGCCTCGTCCGCGCCGCGATCGCGGCGGCAAACGTCAACGGCTGCGGCAGGTAGCCGTCCTCGAAGAGGTGGTGCTCGGTCAGCCAAACCGAGTCGATTCCGAGCGACTCGGCCAGCTCAATGCGCTCGAGGACCCGCGCGTAGTGGCGGTTCCAGGGACGCTCCCAAGCAGCCGGGTTGCGCAGGTCCATGTATATCCCGACCTTCACCGCACCTGCTCCAGGTCGAGCTTCTGCTTGAGGATCTTCCCGTAGTAGTTCTTCGGCAGCTCGGGGACGACGATCGCCTGCTTCAAACGCTTGAAGTTCGCGAGCCCGGTGCTGACCCGCTCGCAGATGTCGTCACCGCTTAGCTCGGCGCCCTCCTTCACGGTCAGGAAGGCGACCGGGCGCTGACCGCTGCGCGGGTCGGAGACACCGACTACGGCGACCTCCCGGACCCGCTCGTCGCCGGCGATGAACTCCTCCAGCTCGGTAGCGTAGACCGACCAGCCGGAGACCTTGATCAGGTCGCCGCGCCGGCCTTCGACCGTTACCCAGCCGTCGGCGTCGATCGTCGCCAGGTCGTTGGTATGGAGCTGCCCGCTGGCGAAGGCTCTGGCGCTCGCCTCGGCGTCGTTGTAGTAACCGAGGAAGGGGAGCCAGCCGCCGCCCTCCACCGAGCGCAGGCAGAGCTCGCCAGGCTCGCCAGGCGGGAGCTCGGCTCCGTCGTCGTCGAGAATCGCGGCCTCCACCCCGGCCACCGGCAGCCCGACCGAGGCGTAGCGGCGTTCCGGCTGACGGGCGTCGTTGTCCTCGGGCGGCTGCAGGATCACGGTCCCGACGGTCTCCGACATCCCCCAAGCGTGGAAGGCGCGGGCTCCGAAGCGGGCTTCGAACTCGCGCCGCATCGCTGTCGGGTGCGAGTAGCCGCCCCAGACACTGCGGGTCATGGCGCTCAGGTCGGCGTCGCCGGGCAGCTCGTTGATCCGCTGAATCACGCCGATGCTGCCCCAGGTGAAGGTGACCTTCTCCGCCTCCATCAGGTCCACCGCTTCCGCTGGGTCGAAGCGCTCGGAGAGGTACACGGTGGCGCCCGCCGCCAGCGGCGCCCAGGTGGCGACCATGAAGGCGCCGCCGATGAAGGTCGGGATCATCGCGATCGCCCGGTCGGCGGGGGTCAGCGCCACCCGCGGCGCCACGATCTCCATCCAGGAGAGCAGGGTGCGGTGGCTGTGCATCGCGCCTTTCGGCGCGCCGGTGGTGCCGCCGGTGTAGAAGAGCGCCGCTAGGTCGTCGGCTGCCACCGACCGGCTCGGGCCGCCCTGGGCGGGGCGCTCGAGCAGCTGCTCATAGCCCCCCTCCTCGCCGGCGCCGACCACGATCACGTGCTCGATCATCGGCAGCTCACGACAGGCCTCGGCCACCACCTCGCGCAGCTCCTCGGCGACCAGGATCGCCTTGCAGTCGGCGTTGGCGACGATGTCGCGCACCTCCTTCGCCCGCAGCATCACGTTGAGGCCGACGTAGACCATGCCGGCCTTGAGCAGCGCGATCGTCGCCACCACCGAGGGAACCCCTGTGGGCAGGAAGAGGGCAACCGGGTCGCCCTCCCGCAGGCCGCGGGCGCGCAGCCCGGCGGCGAGCCGGTCGGTGCGCTCGGCCAGCTCGGCGAAGGTGACGGTTTCCGACGGCGTCACCAGCGCCGCCTTGGCCGGCTCGCGCGCAGCCCACCTCGCCAGTGGGTCGGTGAGATTCACTCCCGCGCTCCGCTGGCCCGCTGCCGGCTCCAGGCATCGATCGCGACGGCGATGATCACGATCGCCCCCTTGGCGATCAGCTGGCCGGGGGTGTTCACGTTCATCAAGATGAACAGGTGGTCGATCATCGCGAAGATCGCGAGGCCGACCGCGGTGCG
>JBFXEM010000426.1:0-2849 GCA_050180135.1 Solirubrobacterales bacterium
TGCAAAGCGCTGGGGATCCAACGGGAGGGGGGCAGACCGCCCTATCGACATTAGGCCGGTCATAGCCGGCTCAACGTCGACAGCGCAAGGCAGGCGGGCCTGGGCTCTGGCCCTGGCGCGCTCGATCAGCGAGGCCGACGAGCTCGAGGGCCGCCCGGGTTCGGCTCGCCGAGCTGAACAACGTTGGCACGTACGGCTAGGAGTCGCGCAGCAGCCGGTTCGCCAACTCCGCGGCGCTGACGCCGATGAAGGCGCCGACCAGCACATCTGCGGGATAGTGGACGCCGGTATGCACGCGCGAGTAGCCGACCAGCGTCGCCAGCGCCCGCAGCGGCGCCGAGAGCGCCGGCTGGACCTGGCCGACGCCGGTCGCGAAGGCGAAGGCGGAGGCCGTGTGGCCGGAGGGAAACGAGCTCGACTCCGGCATCGGCACGTGGCGCCGCGCCAGCACCTCGAGCTCCTCGCGCTCGGGCCGGCGGCGCGTGGTCATGGGCTTGGCGACGAGGTTGGCGAAGGCCGAGGCGACGCCCAGGGAGACCAGGCCGCGCTTGGCCGCCCGGCGACCGCCGGCACCACCGAGCACCGCGATCGCGGCCGCCCCTCCGAACCAGATCTTGCTCATGTCGGCGGCGCGGGAGAGGTCGCGCATAGCCCCGTCGAGCCGCGGCGTCTCGGTCCCGGCCACCGCCGCGTAGATCGCGGTGTCGACGACTTTCGCCTCGGTCAGCCAATCTCGCATCGGGCGATGATATGAGCCGGCAGCTCGCGGCCATCCTCGCGATCCTCGCCGGCGCCGTAGCGGTTGCAGCCGGGGCCTTCGTCTTCATCGACGAATTCCCGCTCGGCCTATTGGCGCTCGTCTGCGTGGTTGGCGCCCTCGGCGCCGCCTGGATCGCGCTGCTGCGGCGCGGTGCCGTGCGGGTCGCCGGCGCCCTGCTGGCGCTGGCGCTGATCGCCGGCGCTGGGGCGACGCTGGCCGCCGGCGACAACCACGGCGCGCTGCCGCTGGTCGCGGTCGCCTTTGTGGCCGGGGTCTTTGCCGCTCGGATCGCCTTCAAGCCCGACCGCTCGCTGCCGCCGGCGCCGCCGCCACGCCACCCCGTGCTCTTCGTCAACCCCTGGGCGGGGGACGGCCGGGCCGAGCGCGAGGGCTTGGTCGAGGCGGCGCGCGAGCGGGGTCTGGAGACGGTTGTGCTGGAGCGCGGACAAGACCTCGGCGGGCTCGTCCGCGCCGCCGTGGGCAGGGGCGCCGACGGCCTGGCGATGGCCGGGGGAGACGGGTCGCAGGCCCTGGTGGCGGCGATCGCGGCCGAGCACGACCTTCCCTACGCTTGCATTCCCTCCGGAACCCGCAACCACTTCGCCCTCGACCTGGGGGTCGACCGCGAAGACGTCGTCGGCGCCCTCGACGCCTTCCGCGATGGGGGCGAGCGTTATGTAGACCTGGGGGAGGTGAACGGCCACGTCTTCGTCAATAACGTCTCGCTCGGCGTCTACGCGGCTGCGGTCAGCCAGGACGGCTACCGCGAAGCGAAGATGCGGACGCTGCTGGACACCCTGACCGACACGCTCGGGCCCGAGGGCGAGCCCAGCGAGCTGCGCTGGGTCGACGACAACGGCGAACCGCAGACCAGCACGGCACTGGTGCTGGTCTCCAACAACGTCTACAGGCTGGGACCGACCCTCGGATCGGGCACCAGGCCGCGCCTCGACGAGGGCGTGCTCGGAATCGTCGACTTTCACCCGCCGATCGCCGGCGAAAGCTCGCAAACGGCCCGCTGGCGCGAGCTCAAAGCCCCAGAGCTCGAGGTCGAGGCCGACGGGTCGGTCCCGGTCGGCGTCGACGGCGAGTCGATCAGCCTGGAGGCGCCGCTGCGCTTCAGAATCCGCCCGCGCGCACTGCGAGTCCGCGTCGCCCACGACCATCCCGGCGCCTCGCCCTCGGCGGAGGTCCCGAAGGGGCTACTGAGCGGCTTCAGAGCGCTGCTGCGGATCGCCGGCGGTGGGTAGAGGTCTCCACGTCTCAAGCGACCCAACCGGCCGGCCGATGGCATTGCGGTGGCGACGCTGCCTGACATTCCAGCCGGACCGGTCGCAGACCGGATCTCGGTCTGGCCTTTGGATTCCGGCCAGTTCGGTCTGGATGCGACCTTCCAGGGCGCGAGCGGATTCACTCGCATGGAAAGCCACGAGGCTGCTTTGAAGGCCGCCGGGGTCCGGTTCTCGCTCGTTCAGGAGCTCAACGACGGCTGGACGCTGAGATTCGGGCCGCTCACCGCGGTGGAGGTGAGCCGGGCGACGGCGGCGTTCGTCTCCTGAACGCCGCCCCCGACTCACCGATCCAACGCACGATAATGGTGGTTATGTCAACTCAGGCGGGCGCGAAACCGAGCGCGCCTAGCCGGCCGCTTCGATCGCGGCTTCCATTTCGTCGGTCGAGCTGAGGTTGCCGAGCAGTTCGAGCCCGTTCGTGTTCGGTCCTTTGATCGCGAACGACGGCGTGCCGGTGAAGCCGAGCCGAGCCGCTTCTTCGGTCGTCGCTTTGACTTCGCCTTTGATCTTCGAGCTTTCGCGGTCCTTGTTCCACTTGGCGAGGTCCGGCACCTTGGCGGCTTCGGCGATCGCGGTGAGGAACTCGTCGGTCACGTAGCCGGAGGCCTCTTTGCCCTGGTTGCGGTAGAAGAGATTCAGGTAGTTGAACCCGCGGCCCTGTTCGCCCGCGGCCAGCGCCGCCGCGCCGGCCGGTTCGGATTCCGCGCTGATGATGATGAAATTGCGGAAGTTGAACTTCGCGTCACCGTTGGCGACCGGCCCCTCGATCACGCCCGGCAGCACTTCTTCGGCGTTGG
>JBFXEM010000427.1:0-2848 GCA_050180135.1 Solirubrobacterales bacterium
AAATCCCGCCCCAGAACTCCTCCAGCTCGGTGACGGACCAGTGGTGAAGCTCCGCGTAGCCGTCGAAGCTGCGGCCGAACCGGTCTTCGGCCCAGACCGTGAATTCAGTCATCTGCGAGCCCTCGATCATCTCGGCGGAGGGGCGCCAGATGCAGGCACCCGGCAGCGCCTGGCCGGCGATCTGCTCGCCGGCGGCCGCCAACGCTTCGGCGTCGCCCGCGACGACGAAGCGGCCCAAGCCGAACTCGTGCAACCGACTGGTCGGCACCTCGCCGCGAGCACCGACCGCGATTACGGAGACCGTGGCCGCCTCGGCGAGCCGCGCGGCGGCGAGCGCCGGGCTGTCGTCCCCGGAAACGGGAATCTCCGCTTCGCCGGTGACCAGGACGTCGTAGCCGGGGAGCCGGTCCGAGAGCGACTGCTCGAAGGTGGCGTCCGCGCCCAGCGGCAGCTCGTCGACGTCAGCGCCACCCGACCGCAGGCCGGCCGCGACGGCGGCCGTGGCCTCTTCCGGTCCCAGGTCGTCGCCCAATCGGCCGATCGACACCAGTGCTCTCATCAGAAGGAGACCCAGTCCTCGGGTGCGTCGCGGAACTCCCTGACAGGGTCGTAGCCACGGTCGCGAGCAACCGCGAGCGACTGGTAATCCCAGCGGTAGGGCTCGCCGTCGGTGTAAATCTCGACCGAGAGCAGCGCGCGACAGTGGTGACAGAAGAACTCGACCACTTCGACGTGCGCGTTCTCACGCAACTGATAGGACGGACCGAACCGCTCAGCGGTAAGCCGCTCGGAGGCCAGGCCTCTGACCGCCTGGACGTGGTCCTTCCAGTTCTCGGAATTGGCACAGAGAGCGTTGCCGCAACCGTCGCAGACAACCTCCTCGTCGCGCCAGATGACCTTGCCGATCTTGATCGCCTCGTCCGTCATTTGGTCCCCCCGGATCGGTCGCTTCCGTCGAATACTCGAGCTGCCCGGGCTTGCTCCCGACGCTCTTCGGTGGCCGCGAGATCCACGGATCCATCCGCGGCCTGCACGACCCCGTATGCGTCGGCGGCCGCCGCTGCGGAGACGACGCCATCCCGCACGTCCGCAATCACCGCCTCCGGATCTCGCTCCAGCGGATCGCCGAACCCGGCGCCGCCTGGATGCCTCATGATGAATACCTCCGATCCGGGTCCCTTGCCGAGCTCCCGCTTGCCGACCCACATCACCTTCGAGGCGAGCGACTCGAACCGGTCGGAGTACTGATCCTCGACCTCGCTGCAGGTGGAGAGCTTGCCCTCGTCGAGCTCGTCGACAACGGGGCTGCCGCTGACCGGGCCGTAATAGACGCCGGGCGGCGGATAGCCGCCGTGGAGACCCTGCGCCGGAGCGGAATTGCGGCCGGTGCAGAAAGTCCCGCTTTGGGGGCTGCTCTTCTCCCCCCAGACCACGACCGCCGCCTTGAGGCCGAAGCCACCTCGCCACTTGCCGGCGCCGGCCGAGTCCTGCCAGATCTCTCGTGACAGGTAGAGAAAAGGCTCACTCGCCTCATGCGCCTCGACGCTGGGGATCGATCCGTACAGGCAGACGTTGTTTCCCCTGCCGCCGTCCAGTCCCTCGAGCCCCCCCTCGCCCTCGCCTCCGGGGCCATCCATGTTGAGGAAGATCGAATAGTCGCCGTACTGATCGGAGGGCCCACTGAAGAGATAGAGGGGCGTGGTGCCGCCGGCCTGCGCGGTCGCGCGGAGTCGGAGGAACTCGTCACCCGACGCCTCCAAGGCCAGCGATGCGGCTCCGGTCGTGGCGTCGGAGACCGCCCAGGCTCCATATCCAGTCGCGATTCCGGTCGGGGTCGGATACTGGGCATCGACCCAGGTTCCCGTGTCGGAGCGGATGTGCAGCGGCCTCATCACACCCGCGTTGAAGGGAATTCCGATCGTCAACTGCTGCATCACCGGACCCATCACCCCGCCGATCAGGCCTGAGCGGGTGCAGTTCAGCAGCGCTGGGGCCGCGGGCGAGCTGCCCCTGTAGTCGAGGTAGATGTCTTCCCCGGCCACAGTCAGCCGGACCCGGGCGCAATAGACGTTGTCCTCCTGGAAGCCGTCCTCCATGTAATCGGCCCACTCGTAGACCCCGTCCGGGATCTTCAGAATCCGCTCACGGAAGGCCTGCTCCGAAAAAGCCTGCAGCTTTGCGAGGATCACCCGCAGGTTGGCATCGCCGTACTGTGCGGCAAGTTCGGTGATCGCCTTCACGCCGAAGTGAAGCGCGCCCACCTCGGCGCTGATGTCCCTGGCGATCCGGGTCGGGATACGGGTGTTGTTGACGAAGGCCCGCACCACGTCCTCGCGATACTCACCACCGGCGTAGATCCGAATCGGCTGGAAACGGACGGCCTCGGCCATCACGTCCCCCGCGTCGGGGACGAAGCTGCCGGGGACAGCACCGCCGACGTCGGCGAAGTGCATGTCGCAGAACACCCAGCCGAGGATCTCGCCCTCGCTGAAGATCGGCGCCACGCAACCGACGTCGTTGGCGTGGACCGACCCGCCGGTGTAAGGGTCGTTGCTGAGGAAGATGTCGCCCGGGACGATGTTCTCGCGACCGTAGTTCTCGTAGATCCAGGGAACGATCATCACCTCGTGGCCGAGGTGGGTGATCACGGCGCTGCCGAACGCGGCGACCTTACCGTCCGCATCGAGGAACGCGGTCGAGTAGTCGCCGGCCTCGCGGCCGACCGCCGTACCGGCGAGTTGCTCCAGGGTTCGCGTCATGAGGCTCATCAGAGTCTCGAGGCGGTTCTGGACCACCTGAAGCGTGACGGCATCGACGCCGTCGGAAGCAGCCTCAGATCCTGGCGTAC
>JBFXEM010000428.1:0-2845 GCA_050180135.1 Solirubrobacterales bacterium
GCCAGGAACGGGAACCATTTGCGGGCCATCTCCTTGTCGAGGCTGCCGCCGGCGATCGTGTTCTTGGTCATGTCGTAGGCGACCTCGATCGCGACCTGGACGCGGTTGGGCTTCTGCTGCATCCGCTTGGCGATCCACACCATCGTCCCGATCGTCAGGCCGCTGGCCAGGAGCAGGTAGACGACGGCCTTGTTGATGCTGAAGTCGATCCCGCCCAGTTCGAGCGTGATCCACGGTTCCAGCTTGAACTCGTTCTGGGGCTGGAAGTGTTCGTTTTTGCCAGCGTCGCCGAAGATCAGGAACATCAGGATCGCGATCGCGAAGTAGGCGCCGAGCCCGATGAACACCTTCGCCTTGGTGCTCAGCCCGCCGGACTTCGCGGCGCCGTCGGGCGCCTTCGAGACTGCCTGCTCGGTGCTCACGCGACTCCCTGCCCCTCGGGCTCGCCGCTGAACAGGTGCACGAGGCCCTGGGCGGCAAAGGTGATGGTGAAGAGGGCGAGGACCAGGACGGCTGCCGCGAGACCGGCTTCGCGCTCGTCGAGCAGCCCGACGAGCAGGACCGCGGTCGCCATCAGCCAGACCCGGCCGAGCGTGGTCGCGGCGACGATCCCCATCGCCTTCTGGCGGTTGCCGGCGGCGAGCTCGGCGTTGGCGCGCTTGGTCGCGTAGAGCTGGACCAGGCGCTGGACGATCCAGGTGCCGGCGCCGACGGCGAATCCAACCATGGGGAAGTCTCCGACCACGAATACGACGAGAGCGGCGGTCAGCAGGAGAGGGTCGAGGTACTTGAGGGGAGACATAGTTACGTCCGTCTCGGGATCGAGCGGACGCAGCGGCGACTATATCCGAAGGGTCCCGAGAATGGCTTTCTGATGCGGGTTAGTGCCCCTTGCCACTACCTCGGCCCGGCTCGTCGACGACGCCGAACTCCCCCGTTTCCGGGTCAACTGCAGGGAAGCTGCCGGTCTCGAGCTCGCGCTCGACCGCCCGATCGACGTCCTGCGGACGCGGCTCGGGAACCCCCGCCGCACGACGGAGGCTGACGATCTGGCGCAACCGCACCTGGCGCAGCTTGAAGATCTCCAGCACGGTCACGAGGTAGAAGCTGGCGGCGATCGCGAGCAGACCGCAGACGCCGATCACGATCGTCCAGAAGACGTCGAAGTGGCCGTGGTCGTCGCTGTAGGGGACGAAGCGCAGGGCCAGCGCTAGCGCCGCCATCACCAGCGTCCAGCCGTAGAGGTAGAGCAGCGTGCGGCGCTGGGAGAAACCGATGTCGGCCTTCCGGTGGTGGAAGTGCCAGCGGTCGGCGCGGTAGATCGGGCGACTGTATTTGAGCCGCTTGGCGACGACGAAGCCGGTGTCGAGGATCGGCTCGGCGAGCACGATCAGCGGTAAGAAGAGGGCGACGACCGCGTTCGTCTTCAGGGCGCCCTGGATCGCGATCATGCCCAGCAGGTAGCCGAGCAGGTTGGAGCCGGTGTCGCCGAGGAAGGTGCTGGCGGGTGGGAAGCCGTAGCGGAGGAAGCCGAGCGAGGCGCCGGCGACGAGCGCCGCGAGGACGCCGGCGGCGGTGCGGTCGAGCGAGAGCGCGATCACGGCCAGGGTCAGGGCGGAGATCACGCAGACGCCGGCGGCGAGACCGTCGACGCCGTCGATCAGGTTGATCACGTTGATCATCGCGACGACGCCGAGCACGGTCAGCACCTGGCCGAGGTCGATCACCCCTCCCCCGGGCAGCGTCAGCAGGTCGACGGTCCCCGGCGAGAGGCGCCCGAAGAAGGGGAAGGTGAAGTTGTCGACCGTGACCCCGACCGAGACGGGGATGATCACCGAGACCGCCTGGCCGGCCAGCTTCGGGACCGGGCCGAGCTCGAAGATGTCGTCGACGACGCCGAAGAGGGTGACGAAGACAGCGCCGATCAGGATCGCGTGGCTCTGGGTGTCGTCGGGCAGCCAGATCAGGCCGGCGACGAGGACGCCGACGAGGATCGCCAGGCCGCCCAGCTTCGGCGTCGGCAGGTCGTGCAGCGAGCGCTCGTTGGGGAAGTCGATCGCGCCGACCCGGCGCGCCAGGCGGATCGTCAACGGCACCAGGAGCATCGTCAGCACGCCCGCCACCAGGAAGGCGTACAGCGCGTCCAGCGTCTCAGGCGTGTGGGTCATGGGCGCTCCAGCCGGGCGCCGGTGAGTCTAGGACCCACCTCAGGCGGCATAGCGGTCGAACCAGAGGCTGAAGGCCATCAGCCCCCAGAGCTGGCGGCTGAGATCCTCGCGACCGGAGCAGTGGTCGTCGAGCAGGCCCTGGACGGTGGCCGGGTCCAGGCAGCCCTGGCGCTCGAGGTTGGCGCTCGAGAGGACTTCGCGGGCAAACGGCTGCATCGGCCCTCGCAGCCAGGCGGCTACCGGGATCGAGAAGCCCTGCTTGCGGCCCTCCACCACCTCCTTTGGCAGCAGCGGCGCCAGCGCCCGTCGCAGCAGACGCTTCTTGGCGAACCCGCGCACCCGCTGAGAGCGCGGCAGCGAGAAGGCGAACTCGGCCACGTGCTGGTCGAGGAAGGGGACGCGCAGCTCCAGCGAGTTGGCCATGCTGAGGCGGTCGGTCTTGACCAGCAGGTCGTCGACCATGTAGATGCCGAGGTCGACGTCCTGCAGGCGGGCCAGCTGCTCGGCGCCGGCGGTTTCGGCGTAGCGGGCGCGGTAGAGGTCGACCGGGTCCCAGGCGGGGTTGCGGGCGCCGAGCAGGGCGGCGCGGGTCGCCGGCGCGAAGATCTCCTTCCAGGCGTGGTGGCGCTCCAGGGGCGGCAGGTCGGCGCCGCGCGCGAAGCGCTTGGCTTTGTAGT
>JBFXEM010000429.1:0-2839 GCA_050180135.1 Solirubrobacterales bacterium
TCCCGGCCGAGATCCGCGCCCCGGCCGGCACCCCCGGCGGCGTCTCCGCCTTCCAGATCCACTTCGCCTCGCGCGACATCCTCACCCCCGGCGACCACCCGAACACGCTGGTGGCGATGAACCCGGCCGCCCTGAAAACGCACCTCGGCGCGCTCGAGGCCGGCGGCACCCTGATCGTCAACGAGGACGCCTTCACCGCCGCCAACCTGCGCAAGGCCGGCTACGGCGAGGTCAACCCGCTCGAGGACGGCACCGTCGAGGACTACCAGGTGCTGGCGGTGCCGATGACGACGCTGACCACGCGCGCCACCGAGGACGTCGAGGGGCTGAAACCGGCCGAGGCGCAGCGGACCAAGAACCTCTTCGCCCTGGGCCTGATCTCGTGGATGTACGGGCGGCCGCTGGAGGACACCGTTTCCTGGCTGGAAGCGAAATTCGCCCGCAAGCCGGCGATCATGGCCGCCAACATCGCCGCCCTCAAGGCCGGCTACAACTTCGCCGACACGATCGAGATCTCCGCCACCCCGACCGAGGTGGCGCCGGCGCCGCTGCGCGAGGGCGAGTACCGCAACGTCAACGGCGCCAACGCGCTGGCGATGGGCCTGGTCGCCGCCAGCGTCCGCAGCGGCCTGCAGCTCTACTACTCGGGCTACCCGATCACCCCCGCCTCCGAACTGCTCCACCAGCTCGCCCGCCACGACCGCTTCGGCGTTCGCACCGTCCAGGCCGAGGACGAGATCGCCGCCGCCAACATGGCGCTCGGCGCCTCCTTCGGCGGCAAGCTCGGGGTGACCGCGACCAGCGGCCCCGGCATGGACCTGAAGGCGGAGACGATCGCGCTGGCGGCGATGCTGGAGCTGCCGCTGGTGATCATCGACGTCCAGCGCGCCGGCCCCTCGACCGGGCTGCCGACCAAAACCGAACAGTCGGACCTGCTGATGGCGATCCACGGCCGCCACGGCGAGTCGCCGCTGCCGGTGCTGGCGCCCGCGACGCCCGCCGACTGCTTCGACTCGGCGATCGAGGCGGTGCGGATCGCGGTCCGCTACCGGACCCCGGTGATCCTGCTCGCCGACGGCTTCCTGATCAACTCCTCCGAGCCCTGGCGCCTGCCCAACGCCGCCGACCTGCCGGAGATCGACCCCGACTTCGCGACCAAGCCGAACGCGGGCGACGAGTTCCTGCCCTACATGCGCGACGAGCGCGGCTCCCGGCCCTGGGCGATCCCCGGCACCCCCGGCCTCCAACACCGCCTCGGCGGGCTCGAGAAGGAACACGGCTCCGGCAAGGTCAGCTACGACGCCGAGAACCACGCGCTGATGACCGAGCTGCGCGCCGCCAAGGTCGCCAACGTGGCCAAGGACCTGCCACCGCTCGAGGTCGACGCCGACGAGGGCGCCGAGCTGCTGATCGTCGGCTGGGGCTCGACCTTCGGCGTGATCGGCGCCGCGGCGCGGCGCCTGCGCGGCCGCGGCCTGCCGGTCGCGACGGCGCACCTGCGCTCGCTCGAACCGCTGCCGACCAACACCGGTGAGATCCTCCGCGCCTTCCCGAAGGTGCTGGTCCCGGAGCTGAACACAGGGCAACTGCTTAGCCTGCTGCGCGACAAGTTCCTCGTCGACGCGGTCGGATACAACAAAGTCGAGGGCCTGCCGATCCTGGCCGAAGAGCTGGAGCGGGCCGCACTGGAGCAGATCGGATGAGCGAGCACGAGCACAACGGCAACGGCGCCACCGCGACGCTGACCAAGGCCGACTTCCAGTCGGGCCAGGAAACCCGCTGGTGCCCGGGCTGCGGCGACTACGCGATCCTCGCCTCGGTGCAGGCGCTGCTGCCCGAACTCGGGGTGCCGCCGGAGAAAACGGTCTTCATCTCCGGGATCGGCTGCGCCGGGCGCTTCACCTATTACATGGACACCTACGGGATGCACGGGATCCACGGCCGCGCCCCGGCGCTGGCGACCGGGATCGCGACCAGTCGCGAGGACCTCTCGGTCTGGGTCGTCTCCGGCGACGGTGACTCGCTCTCTATCGGCGGCAACCACCTGATCCACGCGCTGCGCCGCAACGTCCCGATCAAGCTGCTGATGTTCAACAACCAGATCTACGGGCTGACCAAGGGCCAGTACTCGCCGACCTCGGAGACCGGCAAGATCACCAAGTCGACCCCGTTCGGCTCCGAGGACCACCCGTTCAACCCGCTGGCGCTGGCGCTCGGCGCCGACGCCTCCTTCGTCGCCCGCACGATCGACGTCGAGAAGAAGCACCTGGCCGCGACCCTGCGCGCCGCCGCCGAGCACCCCGGCTCGGCCTTCGTCGAGATCTACCAGAACTGCAACGTCTTCAACGACGGCGCCTTCGACGCCGTCCGCGGCAAGGGCGGCGCCCCCAACCAGATCCGCCTCGAGCACGGCCAGCCGATCCGCTTCGGCGCCGAGAACGAGCGCGGCGTCGTCCGCTCCGCCGCCGGCGGCCTCGAAGTGGTCGAGGTGGCCGACGTCGGCGAGGACGCACTCGTCGTCCACGACGCCCACGTCGAGGACCCCAGCCACGCGACCGCGCTGGCCCGCCTCGCCGACAGTCCCACCGGGCCGACCCCGATCGGCGTCTTCCGCGACGTCAAGCGCCCCGTCTATGGAGCCGAGCGCCAGGCCGACCTCGTCGCCTCCCACGCGCACGCCACGCTAGACGACGTCGACGCGCTGCTGCGCTCCGGCGACACCTGGGTCGTCTGACCCACGCCCACCATCCCGTGGTTCCTTTTTAACCCAGCAGGGGAGAAAGGAACCACGACTTCAGCCGGCCAGCAGCCGCGGTTCCTTTTTAACCCGGCAGGGGAA
>JBFXEM010000430.1:0-2832 GCA_050180135.1 Solirubrobacterales bacterium
GGATCGTGATCTGGAAGTCGGAGAGCAGCTCCAGCAGCATCGCCTCGAACTCCTGGTCGGTCTTGTCGATCTCGTCGATCAGCAGGACCACCGGCTCGGGGCTGGAGATCGCCTGCATCAGCGGCCGCGTCAGCAGGAACTCGGTGCCGAAGATGTCCTCCTGCACGTCGTCCCAGCCACCCTGGGCGCCGCCGGCCTGGATCCGCAACAGCTGCTTGCGGTAGTTCCACTCGTACATCGCCTTCGCCTCGTCGAGGCCCTCGTAGCACTGCAGTCGCACCAGCTCGCGGCCGGTCGCTCGGGAGAGCGCCTTCGCCAGCTCGGTCTTGCCGACCCCGGCCGGACCCTCGACCAGGACCGGCTTGCCGAGCTTCTGGGCGAGGAACGCCACGAGCGCGGTGGACTCGTCAGCCAGGTAGTCGACCTGCGCCAGCGCGTCCTTCACCTCTGCCACGGAGCCATCGGCCATGGCGGCGATGATAATCAGGCGCCCGTGCCCGACCTCGCCCCGCCGCTCGCCGAGCTCCTCTCCCAGAGGCCCGGCCCCTACATCGCCCTGATGCTGGCGGGCTTCGCGTTCGGGATCCTCGGCCACCTGTTCAAGGTGAAATGGCTGGTTGCGGCGGGGGTGATCCTGATCTTCCTCGGCGCCCTCCTGTTCCCGCTGGCGGCCAATCTGACCTCGGACGATCGTCCGGCGCCGATCGAGGAATCCCGCACCGGTGACGCCGGCTAGCCAGCGCTGGGGCTACGATCAGAGCGTCATCCGTTCCCGATTCCGGAGGAGCCGTAATCCCTTGAGCCGTTTCCGCATCTTCACGCTGCTCGCGACCGCAGTCGCCCTGGCAGGGGCGTTCGCCGCTTGTGGCGGCAGCGACAGCAGCAGCGATGACCCCCAAAAGGTGATCGAATCCGCGACCCTCGAAGGGGTTGAAAGCGGCACGATCGACCTCTCCCTCGGCGTCAAGGCCGAGGGCGACTCGGGCGGCAACCTCGACCTCAGCCTCTCCGGTCCGTTTCAGAGCCGCGGGCTCGAAACGCTGCCGGAACTCGACATGGAAGTCAGCGCGAAGGGCGACATGGACGGCGAAGCGGTCGATTTCGAAGGCAGCGTCGTGCTGCTCTCCGACCGCGCCTTCATCGGCTACAACGGCAACGAGTACGAAGTCGACCCGACCACCTTCGGCTTCGTCAAGTCGGGCTTCGAACAGGGCCTCTCCGAAGCCGGCGCCGAAGGGGAAAGCGAAAGCGCCGACGTCACCGCCTGCCAGGAAGCACTGGCCGGAATCGACCTGACCACGGTGATCGACAATCTCGAAAGCGACGGCAGCGCCGATGTCGACGGCACCTCGACGACCAAGGTCAGCGGCGACCTCAACCCGGAAGGGGCGGTTGACGCGCTGATCGCCCTGACCGAAGACCCGGCCTGCAGCTCGCAGCTGGAAGCGGCCGGACCGCTGCCGCTCGACGAACTGGAAGCGGCCCGGGGAGAAGTCTCCACCGCCGTCAAAGACGCCCACGTCGAGGTCTACGTCGGTGACGACAACATCATCCGCAAGGCCGTCGCCGAAATCACGATCGAACCGAAAGACGCCAACGGCGAAAAGGCCGAAGTCGACTTCGAACTGACCCTTGGAGGCGTCAACGAGTCCCAGAAGATCTCCGCCCCGGAGAACGCGAAGCCGCTCGAAGGCCTCTTCAACGAACTCGACATCGACCCGACGCAGCTGCTCGAAGCCGGCAGCGGCGGTGGTCTCGGAGGCCTGCTCGAAGGCATCGGCGGTGACTCCGAAGGTGCCGACGAAGCCGAAAGTCCCGAACTCGAAATCAATCCGGAAGACCTGCCGGATGCGGAAGCGTCGCAGGAATACCTCGAATGCCTGCAGAACGCGAAGACCACCAAGGATCTCCAGGCCTGCACCAGCCTGCTCGGCTAGGGCGAATTGGACGGTAGCGACAGCCAGGGAGGGCCGCCGAGCTTCGGCGTTGCGTTTCTGCGCAGCGCCAACGGCGCCCCCTACCTGCTGGCGCCGCTGATCCCGATCGCGGTCGCGCTCGACCTGGCCGGGGTCTCGGCCACCGTCGTCTTCGCCGCCTCGGCGCTGGGGATCATCCCCACGGCGGCGCTGATGGGCCGCGCCACCGAGGAGCTGGCGGCCCGCTCGGGCCCCGGCATCGGCGGCCTGCTCAACGTCACCTTCGGCAACGCGCCGGAGCTGATCATCGCCCTCTTCGCGCTCAGCAAGGGCCTGCAGGAGGTCGTCAAGGCCTCGATCGTCGGCTCGATCCTCGGCAACATCCTGCTCTTGCTCGGCGCGGCGATGCTGGCGGGTGGGATCGGCCGCGACAAACAGACCTTCAGCAAAACCGGCGCCAGTGTCCAGACCTCGATGCTGATGCTGGCTGCGGCGGCGCTGTTGATGCCGGCGATCTTCGAGCTGGTCGAGGGCCAGGGCCTGCCGGCGCCGGGCGCCGAGGCGGTCCACTACGGCGGCACCGTCGAGCAGCTCTCGCTGGCGGTCGCGATCGTGTTGATGGCGACCTACGTGATCGGGCTCTTCTTCTCGCTGAAGACCCACCGCGACATCTTCAACCCCGAGTACGAGGACGAGGACACCTGGGGCTGGTCGACGCGCAAATCGGTGATCGCCCTGGCGATCGCCGGCGTCCTCGTCGGGATCATGTCCGAGGTCCTGGTCGGCTCGATCACGGAGGCCTCGGAGTCGGTCGGCCTCTCCGAGTTCTTCATCGGCGTGATCGTCGTCGCGATCGTCGGCAACGCGGCCGAGCACTGGGTCGCGGTCCTGGTCGCGATGAAGGACAAGATGGACC
>JBFXEM010000431.1:0-2831 GCA_050180135.1 Solirubrobacterales bacterium
GGCCTCGTCGGAGGCGTGGCCGCCGCCAGCGCGCCCGGTGCCCGGCGCGCTGGCGGGCGCCGGGGTGATCAGCCGCCCCGCGACCGCCGCGGTCAGCGGCGGGATGCAGGTCAGCGCCAGGTAGCCCGGGCGAGCCTGTTGCCGGCACGAGGTGTTGCCGGTCGTCTCGATGTTCGCCGAGGGGACCGCCCGCGCGTCCCCGGTCACCCTCACCTGCAGGGAGAGGGCGGGGGGCAGGTCCGCCGCCGCCACGGTCGCCACCGCCCGGGTCCCGCCGAAGCGCGCCACGGTCCGCACCACGTTCGTCCCCGGCAGATACCGCTGCGCGACCGCGTCGGCCTGCCAGAAGGCCAGTGCCGGCCCGCCGTCGATGCTGACCCGCGGCACGATCCCGGTGCCGTCCGCGTCGACCGTCCCCGCCGCCTGCCGCGCCGACGAGTTGTCGATCAGCGCCGGCCCCGCCGGGCCCGGCCGCAGGTCGACGACGTCGCCGTAGGCGTCGACCGCCGCGGTCAGGCCCCCGCTCCCGACCGCCGCGGTCCCGAGGAACGGCGGCGGCAATCCCGGCAGCGCCGGCGGCGTCCGCGGGTCGGCCCCGGAGCCGCCGGAGATCGCCAGCAGCGCCAGCGCCACCACCGCACCCAGCGCCAGAGCTGCACGAGTCCAGGCCACGCCCCAATGCAATCAGCCTCGTCGCCTCGCGGCCGCTAGCCTTCCCGCTGCGCGACCTGCTCGCGCGGCCAGGCGAGGTAGCTCAGTTGGTAGAGCACACGACTGAAAATCGTGGTGTCGCGGGTTCGAATCCCGCCCTCGCCATGCCAATGCCGGGGTGCCGCCCCGGCTCTCGATCCCCTAGTTAGCGACCCGCCGCTGCTCGCGCAGCAGCCACCAGTCGACCACGTAACCGCCGAAGGGCAGCACGGCGCCGACCAGGATCCAGAAGGTGACCTTGGCGTTCCAGCCCTGCTCGGCCCGGATCGTCAGGGCGATCGCGACGTAGGCGACGAAGAGGAGGCCGTGGATCGGGCCGAGGATCTGGACCCCGGTCTCGTTGCCGTCGGTGCGTTTGACGATGGCGGCGATCAGCAGGAGGAGAAAGCTGGTGGCCTCGGCCAGGGCGACGTAGCGGAAGGTCTTCAGGCTCATCGTCAGGGGACCCTAATGGCTGCGGGATGCGCCCGGTTGGACATTCGTCACCGATGGGTATGGGCGCGGTATGGATTCAGAGATCGTCGAGAACCCGGATCGGTCGCGTTTCGAGCTGCGGCTCGACGGCGAGCTGGTCGGGGTCGCGGACTACATTCGCGCCGAGTCGGTCGACTCGTTCGTGCACACGGAGACGCTGGCCCGCTTCCGCGGCCGCGGCCTCGCATCGCAACTGGTCGAGTTCGCGCTGGCGGCAAGCCGGGCGGCGGGGCGGGAGATCCTCCCCTACTGCTCGTTCGTCAGCGAGTACATCGCCGACCATCCGCAGTACCTCGACCTCGTGCCGGCCGACCGCCGTGGCGAGTTCCGCCTCCCCGCCGGGGTCGCCTGAAGCCTCGGGCGGCGCGGGTGGCCCTCAGTGGCCGTCGGCCGAGAAGTGCTGGTAGTCCTTCGGCCAGCTCCAGTAGCCACCCCAGGCCCAGCCGATCGCGGCGAAGGCGTCGACGACCGGGCCGCCGCGGTGGATCAGCCCCGGCACGCGCTGGGTGCGGTCCGCATAGGGGGCGCCGGCCGGCGGTGAGACGTAGCCCTCGCCGTCGGCGTAGGGGTTCTCGACGGGGTTGACGTCGATCGCGTGCCCGTAGGCATGTTCGGACCATTCGTCGGTGCCGGAGACGAAGCGGCAGTTGAAGGCCGAGGTGTTGTCGGCGTCCATGCTGCGGTGGTCGTCGGCGCCGTAGGCGTCGACCAGCCGCATTCGCCGGATCTTGAACTGGAGGCGGAAGAGCTTGCGCATGGTCCGCACCATGCCCCGGGCAGAGTCCTCGTGGACGACGAGACGGCCGCGGTGAACCTTGCCGTCGAAGCCCCAGTGGCGCACCTTCAACAGCCGCAGGTCGCCCAGTCCGACCGGGCAGCCGCGGTGCCAGGAGACGCCGACCATCCGCTGCTTGGTCGCCGTGTCGATCGGGCCGAAGCTGAAACCGGGACGGGCCGCCGCGGGGGCGGCCGCGACGAGCAGGACGAGGGCCACCGCCGCGGTGGCGAGGAGGCCGGGGCTGAGCCGGGAGCGCCTCATCGCCGCCAACGCTAGAGCAGCAACTGGCGCGACGCCGATAATGCGCGGCGATGCAGGTGAGCAGGCATCCGGGGCGCAAGCTGGCGGCGATCTACGCCGGCGGCGTCGTCGGGGCGCTGATCCGGGTCGGCCTCGCCGAGGCGTTCCCGCCCGCCGCCGGCACCTGGCCCTGGCCGACCTTCGCGGTCAACCTGGTCGGGGCGCTCCTGCTCGGCTACTTCTTCGCGCTCTACCGCGACCACCCGGAGGAGAGCCTGCACCACCCCTTCCTGGGGACCGGGATCTGCGGCACCCTGACCACCTTCTCGACCCTCCAGCTCGAGCTGTACGAGCTGGTCGACCGCGGCGAGACCGGGCTCGCCGCCGCCTACTGCGCCGCCACCGTCCTCGCCGGCTACCTGCTGGTCCGGGTCGGGATCGGGCTCGAGGCGCGGCGGCCGGGTGGCGCCGGCACCGAGGGGGCGGTGCGGTGAGCGCGCCGGCCTGGATCGCGGTCGGCCTGCTGGGCGGGGTCGCCGCCGGCGTCCGCTTCGCGCTCGACTTCGAGATCTCCGCGCGCGCCCGCAGCGCTTTCCCACTCGGCATCCTCGCCATCAACCTGGCCGGC